>NZ_JALDVV010000016.1:0-44731 GCF_023110375.1 Streptococcus mitis
TACCATAGTCCGTACGGGATTCGAACCCGTGTTACCGCCGTGAAAAGGCGGTGTCTTAACCCCTTGACCAACGGACCAGAGTTGTTTTCAACTCTTACTATTATACAGACTTTTTCTAACTTGTCAACAACTTTTTTTATCTTTTTTCAAATTAAGTAAAAAGAGCCAGAATTATACTGACTCTTCTATTGATTATTAAACTTAGAAGCACGTTCTTCTCCCCACCAATATGGGATTAGTTCTGCGATTTTCACCGTCTTTCTTGTATCGTAGTCCATCATGAATTCTGCGTCCTTATTTTCAGCGTTCAACTCTAAGAGGAACTCTCTGCAAGCGCCACAAGGCATACCCGAACTTCCACCATAAGGTGGTTTGTCTCGAAAGGCTAAGACTTTTTTAACCTTAGTTTGTCCCGAGAATTGATACATATTAAAGAGTGCCGCACGCTCTGCGCAGAGATGGAAAACACCACAGGTTCCCTCCATACAGAAACCTGTAAATATTTGTCCATCTTCTGCTTCTACTGCGGCTACGACATGGTTAGCATAAACAAAATCAGATACTTCATGTGGATTATATAATTTCTGTGCTTCTTCGTACATCTTTTCCCAGATGTCCATTATTACATCCTTCTTATTTAGAGATTTCTTTTAACATATTTTCGATATGCTGGATTGATTTTTTACGGCCTAACAAAAAGATCGTATCTGGCAATTCTGGACCATGCATTTCACCTGATACAGCAATACGAATCGGCATGAAAAGATTTTTCCCTTTAATACCTGTTTCTTTTTGGACAGCTTTGATTTGTGGGAAAATATTTTCTGTCACAAATTCTGCATCTGTCATCGCTTCAAGTTTTGCTTTAAAGGCTTCAAGAACTGTTGGGACTGTTTCACCCGCCATGACTTCACGCTCTGCTTCGGTCAATTCTGGGAAATCTGAGAAGAAGAGATCTGTCAATGGGATAATCTCATCTACTGATTTCATTTGTGGTTTATATAGCTCAACTAATTTTTCAGCCTTGTCAGTTAAACGGCCTGCTTCCTCTAAGAATGGTTTTGCCATTTCAAAGATAGTTTCTAGGTCTGCATTCTTGATATAATCATTGCTCATCCAGTCGAGTTTTTTCTGGTCAAAGGCTGCTGGAGACTTGCTCAGGCGGTTTTCATCGAAAAGTTTAATGAGTTCTTCACGAGAGAAGATTTCATCTTCGCCACCTGGGTTCCAACCAAGAAGAGCAATAAAGTTAAAGACTGCTTCTGGTAAATAACCTTTTTTACGGTAGTCTTCGATAAACTGAAGGGTGTTGGTGTCACGTTTAGACAATTTTTTCCCAGTTTCAGAGTTGATAATCAAGGTCATATGACCGAACTCTGGAGCTTCCCAACCAAGTGCTTCATAGACCATAAGCTGTTTTGGTGTATTAGCAATGTGGTCATCTCCACGGATTACGTGAGAAATTTGCATATCATGGTCATCGATGACAACGGCAAAGTTGTAAGTTGGGTAACCGTCTTTCTTTTGGATAACCCAGTCACCACCAATATTGCCACCTTCAAATTCGATATCACCTTTAACCATATCATGCCACTTGTAGATACCTGACTCATTGACCGCCAAACGAACTGTTGGAATGATACCAGCTGCTTCACGTTCTGCGATGTAAGCTGCTTTTTCTTCTTCACTCATACCAAGGTATTCGTTAATGTAGCGAGGTGTTTCACCAGCTGCTTCTTGGCGTTCGCGTTCAGTTGCCAACTCTTCTTCTGTAACGTAAGATTTGTAGGCTTTTCCTTCAACTAGCAATTGATCGATGAATTTTTGATACAAGTCCAAACGCTCAGACTGGCGGTAATTTTCATGTGTTTCTGGGCTTTCATCCCAATCCATACCTAACCAACGAAGGTTTTCAAGTTGTGAACGTTCACCATCTTCGACATGGCGTTTACGGTCAGTATCTTCGATACGGATAATAAAAGTTCCACCATGATGACGTGCGTAAAGGTAGTTGAACAATGCTGTACGGGCATTCCCGATGTGTAGTAGTCCTGTTGGACTTGGTGCGTAACGTACGCGGATATCTTTTGACATAGTTTCTCCTATAAAGTCTCTAGGCGTCTGCCTTTTTGCTCTCTATATTATATCACAAGTCTTGGCTGAGGCCAATTTCTATGGATAAAGAGAGTAAAAAGAGTGGACAAGCCACTCTTTTCTTCTATTATAGACGTGCGTTAAGTTCTTTGCTCAATTCTTCAAATCCTGGTTTTCCAAGAAGGGCAAACATGTTACGTTTGTAAGCTTCAACACCTGGTTGGTCAAATGGGTTGATAGCATTCAAGTAACCTGAAAGAGCGATAGCCAATTCGAAGAAGTAGATTGTGTAACCAAGAGTGAAAGCATCTTGCTCTGGAAGAGTCACGTACATGTTTGGTACATCACCGTCTGTGTGGGCAAGAAGAACACCGTCAGTTGCTTTTTTGTTTACAAAGTCAACGTCTTTTCCTTGAAGGTAACCAAGTCCATCAAGGTCTTCTTCCAAGCTAGGGATAATCACGTTTTTACGAGGTTTGTCAACACGGACAACTGTTTCAAACATGATACGAGTTCCTTCTTGGATAAATTGACCAAGTGAGTGCAAGTCAGTTGAGAAGTTGGCTGAAGTTGGGTAGATACCTTTTTGGTCTTTTCCTTCTGATTCACCAGCCAATTGTTTCCACCATTCTGAGAAGTATTGAAGTGATGGCTCGTAGTTTACCAAGATCTCAGTTGCATAGCCTTTACGGTAAAGGATGTTACGAACTGCTGCGTATTGGTAAGCTTCGTTTTCAGAGATTTTATCTGAAGTGTAGTCTTTGCGAGCTGCATTCGCACCTTCCATAAGGGCTTTGATGTCAGCTCCTGATGCTGCGATTGGAAGCAAACCAACGGCTGTCAATACTGAGAAGCGTCCACCGATATCATCTGGAACAACAAATGTTTCCCAACCGTTAGCATCTGCTTCAACCTTAACAGCGCCTTTTTGGCGGTCAGTTGTTGCATAGATACGTTTGTTTGCTTCTTCTTGACCGTATTTCTTAACCAAAAGTTCTTTGAAGACACGGAAAGCGATAGCTGGTTCAGTTGTTGTACCTGATTTAGAAATCACGTTTACCGAGAAGTCTTTGTCAGCTACGTACTCTACCAAGTCAGCAAGGTAAGTAGATGAGATTGAGTTTCCTGCGTAAAGGATTTGTGGAGCCTTGCGTTCTTCTTTTGTTTGCAAGTTTGCAAAGTGGTGGTTCAAGAAGTCGATTGCTGCTTTCGCACCAAGGTAAGATCCACCGATACCGATTACAACCAAAACATCGCTGTCTGATTTGATTTGCTCAGCAGCTTTCAAGATGCGGTCAAATTCTTCGCGGTCATAGTTTTCAGGAAGGTCCAACCATCCCAAGAAGTCGCTACCAGCACCAGTTCCTTTACGGATCAATTCATCTGCTGCTGTTACTTGTGATTGCATGTATTCCACTTCATGTGGTGCAACAAATTTGTCTAAAACTTTTGAATAATCAAATTTAATATGTGACATGTTATTCCTCCAATATTTCTTCTTTTCTATCATAACGCTTACCTTCGTTTTTTTCAAGTTTTTTGTCGAATTTCTCCAATTTTTATCAGAATTCAAACGTTTGCGTAAAAATCCCACATTCCAAAAATTTTGAAAAAATAAAAGAAAGAACGACTAGATGTTCCAGTCGTTACAGTTCATTCAATAAATACTCAAATAATTCTAAATTGCCATCTTCTTCATTAACCAGAAACTCTGGATGCCACTGCAAACCAATAATGCGGTGCTCATCGATAGACTCAATCGCTTCGATGGTCTGGTCTCTTGGGTCAATAGCAGTTACACGGAAATTAGGTGCCAAATCTTTAATACTCTGACGATGAACGGAATTAACTTGACTTTCTTTTCCAAATAACTTAGCCACCACACTTCCTTCTACTGTCTCAATAGAATGAGATGTCCCGAAAGGTAGTCCTTGCCAGTGGCCTTCGATTTCTTGATTGAGAGTTCCCCCAAAGGCAACATTGACAAGTTGGACACCGCGACAGATTGCCATGATTGGTTTATTCTGACGAAGCGCTTCTTTCAAGAGCGCCAATTCAAATTCGTCACGCACTAGGTTGTAATCATCACTCTCGATGGTCTTTTTCTCTCCATAAAACTGAGGATGGACATTTTGACCGCCTGTCAAGATAAGTTTGTCAATCATTTCTACATAATCGCGAACAACTGACTCATCACCAACAGGAATGACTAAAGGGAGACCACCGACTTGACGAATGCTCTCTGCGAATCTACAAGATACAGATGAATGAATGTTTTTGCCCTCTGCGTCTACGGGACATAGATTTGCAGCAACTCCTACAACCGTTCTAGCCATGATGCCTCTCCTTTCGAATGTTAACGATAGTCTTATCATATCACTCAAAATGACTTTCGTCTAATATGTTTTTTTTAAGGCTGTGATAAATATTTTTTATGGACAAGAAAAAGCTGCCCAAGGGGACAACTTTTTTCTTATTCAAAAACAAATTGATTGTGATAGAGTTCTGAATAGAAGCCACCCAGTTTCAAGAGTTCATGGTGGCTACCGCGTTCAATGACTTCTCCATCTTTAAGGACAATAATCTGGTCTGCATTGAGGATAGTCTTCAAACGATGGGCAATGACGAAACTAGTTCTGCCTGCTACAACCGCCTCCATGGCATGCTGAATCTTGCTTTCTGTCACAGTATCTACGTTCGAAGTGGCTTCATCGAGAATGAGAACCTCTGGATCTGTCATCAGGGTTCGAGCGATAGAAATCAATTGCTTTTGTCCTGTCGAGAAGATGCTCTGGTCATCATCTATAAGAGTATCGTACTTATCAGGCAAGCTTTCGATGTAGTCGTGAATATGGGTTGCCTTGGCTGCTGCCTCAACCATTTCTTGACTAGCATCTGGCACACCAAAACGGATATTGTCTCGAATCGTTCCGCTAAACAAGACCGAATCTTGCAAGACAATTCCCACCTTGCTTCTGAGACTATCTAAATCATAGTCACGGATGTCTTTACCGTCAAAATAAATCCCACCAGCATTAACATCATAAAAGCGATTGATGAGGTTCATAATAGTCGTTTTCCCTGACCCAGTCGGACCAACAACCGCTGTCATCTGGCCTTTAGGAGCAGAAATGCTGACATCTTTCAAAATGGGTTTATCAGGCAAGTATGAAAAATCAATATGACTAATTTCAACACCTTCTTGCAACTGAGTGAAGGTCGGAGCATTTTTAGGTCGAATTTCTTCCTCTGAATCAAACATTTCCTGAATCCGTTCAGCACCTGTAAAGGCTAACTGAAGGCTTCCCCAACTTGCCGCAACTTGAATAATAGGCTGGTAGTACTGCTGTGAAAATTGGGCAAACATAACAATCAAACCTAGGGCTGTACTTGTTTCAATAGACTTATCATTCAAAAGTACAGCTGAACCAGCAAAGATGACGATGGCTGTGTTGACCAGACTCATCCCATTCATGACAGGGAAAAGAATTCCTGAGAACATTCTTCCTTTAAAGGTTGCCTTGCGCACGCGCTCATTTTGTTCAAGAAATCCTGCCATCATATCCTCTTGAATACCTTGCACAATCACGGCTTTTTGACCTGAGATACTTTCATCCATATAGGCATTGAGCTTCCCTACCTCTTTCTGCTGGAGGTTGGTATATTTCCGTGCCATTTTCACGATAAAAATCAGCATGAGAAAGGCCACTGGTGTACTGGCAATAGTGATGAGGGCCAGCGTCACATTTCTCGAAAACATGACAAGAATCAGACCAATGTATAGAACGATGTTGCTCATGACCTGAATCAAGCTTTCGTTAAAAGCTTGGAGGATATTATCCAAATCACTGGTAAAACGAGACAGGATATCGCCATCTTGTCGGCGGTCAAAGAAAGAAACAGTCAACCGAGCAAGCTTGCCAAAGAGGCCTTTGCGCATCTCGTTGGTCGATTCTGCAATCACGCGCGTCATGAGACACATGTATATCACACTGGAGATAAATAGAACCAAAACTAGCAGACCAAGATTGACCATGATTCCTGATAGGCTTTGCCAAACAAGTTCTGGATTGCCATTTTGATAAGCTTGAACTAAATTAGCTAACTCTGTTACCGCTTGTCCAGAAAATACCGGAAAGAGAGCTTGGGCAAGAGTCGCCAGAACAATCATCAGGATAACAACTACAAATGATAGCTTATAGACTTTAAAATAATTCCAAAAAAATTGAACTGTCTTCATTTTACTCCTCCTTTCCTTTCTGTGTTTCGTAGATTTCACGGTAAACGGAATTGTTGGCAACCAAGTCTGCATGCGTACCTTGACCAATCAATCGTCCTTGATCCAGTACTAAGATCTTGTCTGCATGGACAACCGAGCTAATCTTTTGCGCGATGATAATGGTTGTTGTTCCCTTCAAGTCCTTATTCAAGGCTTCTTGCACTAGGCGCTCTGACTTGGCATCCAAGGCCGAGGTCGAATCGTCAAAAATCAGAATACGTGGATTGCTGACAATTCCACGCGCAATCGACATCCGTTGTTTTTGCCCACCAGAGAAGTTGGTTCCCCGTTCCTCAACTGGACTTTCAAAGGTTTTCTCCATACGATGAATGAATTCACTGGCTTGGGCAATATTGGCTGCGCGCTCCATTTCAAATAGAGTGGCATCTCCTTTGCCCTGTCTCAAGTTATCTGCAATCGTTCCACTAAAGAGAATGGCACGTTGGAGAACGATAGAGACAGTTTTACGTAGGGTTCCTTCACTCACTTCGCGAATATCCTTGCCTCCAATTTTGATAACCCCTGCCTGTGGGTCAAAGAGACGTGGAATCAATTGAGCTAAGGTTGACTTTCCTGCGCCAGTCGCTCCAACTACACCAACCATTTGACCAGGTTCGATAGTAAAGCTCACATCTTTCAGCATCGGTTCCTTGTCCATTGGATAGGTAAAGGTTACATTTTCAAAGCTAAGACTTCCGACCAACTCTTCATCTGGCACATCCTTGAAGGTCATGGCTGGCTCTGCGTCAAGAATTTCTCGAATACGACGCATAGAAATCATGGCGCGACTGACAGAATTTCCTAAAAATCCAACCATAACAATGGTAAAGATAATCTGGCTTAGGTAATTAACAAAGGAAGCAATAGAACCCACAACAGAAGGATCCGACTGAACCATCCCTGCAACTAGCCAAATAGAGAGGAATACCGCCCCATAGCCAACTAACATCATAAAGGGTTCCACCACTGAAAAGGCATAACCAATGTAAAGGTTTTGACCAAGAAGCTCGTCTGAGACCTCCGAAAACTTAGCAAACTGCTCTTTTTCTTGGACAAAGGACTTGACCACACGAACACCGCGCAGATTTTCCTTGGCAATAGCATTGATGCGCTCAAGAAGGGTTTGGAACTTAGCAAAACGCGGCCCCATCATCCCCATCATGACAGCAGTCAAACCAAAAATTAAGATCACCATGAGAACAATCACCCACCACAGAGATGGCAAAGTTTGAACCGCAAGGATAAAGGAACCTATGAACAAGAGGGGGAGTCTGAAAAGAATTTGGAAGGTCATCATGACCACGTTCTGAATCTGGTTGATATCGTTGGTCATTCGAACGACTAGATTTCCCGCATTAAATTGTTCAATATTAGCATAAGAAAAGGTTTGGATTTTACGGAAGGCATCCTCTCGAAGGTCAGATGAAACTCCTTGAGCAATATAGGCTGCAAGGACAACATTGAGCCCACCAGCAACCAGACCGACCAAGGCAACACCAATCAACCAAGCCCCGATACTATAAATGGCTTCATATTTCCCAGCAAGGAGGGCGTCTAACACTTCCTGCAGATAACGCGGTTGCAAAAGTGAACTAGCAACCATCAAGCCCGTCATCAGGAGCGAAGTCAAGGCCTGCCACTTGTAGGTTTTTATTTTCTGAATCAGCATACTTTCTCCTTAAAAAATAGACAAAAGGGAGCGACAATGCGTCAGCTCCTTTTCATTCTGTTCGTGTGATGTTATTCTAGCAAAAAAGTGAAGGATTGTCAAAGAAGTCTCCTTGATACAGCTAGAATGACTAGTAATTTTCTCTTTAAAGTTTCTGTTTTAACTCGACCAAGACATTCATAGCCTGCATAGGTGTCATATTGTAAATATCTAGTTTAGCTAATTCTGCTAGGATAGGATGCTCTTCAGGCTCGTCAAAGAGTGAAATCTGTTCAGTGGCAGCACTTGTTTGTCTCATAGGAACTGGACTTTCTGTCCCTTGATTCTCTAACTGAGTCAAAATCTTATCCGCCCTTGCTAAAAGGTCTGCTGGTAAGCCAGCAATCTTGGCAACATGGATACCGTAGGATTTATCAGCTGGACCTGGTTCAATCTTGTGAAGGAAGGTAACCTGCCCATCCTGCTCCAAAGTTGCCACGTGGACATTGACCAAATGTTGTAAACTAGACTCCAGACTAGTCAACTCATGGTAGTGGGTCGCAAAGAGGGTCTTGGCTCCTATGTGCTCATGGATGTATTCGATGATGGACTGAGCAAGAGCCATCCCGTCATAAGTTGCAGTTCCACGACCTAACTCATCAAAAAGAATCAAGGAATTTTTGGTCGCATGCGAAATGGCATTGTTAGCCTCCATCATCTCTACCATGAAGGTTGATTGACCTGAAACCAAGTCATCTGCTGCTCCGATACGGGTAAAAATCGCATCAAAAATCGGTAAATGGGCGCTTTCTGCTGGCACATAAGACCCCATCTGGGCCATAACCGCCGTCATGGCTAACTGACGCATATAGGTTGACTTTCCGCTCATGTTGGGCCCTGTAATCAGTTGAATACTGGTATCTTCTGCCATCTGAATCGTATTTGGAATATAGGTCTGAGCCCCCATAACCTTTTCAACGACAGCATGACGCCCTTTCTGGATATCAATTTGTGAATCGTCACCAAACTCAGGTCGAATCAAATGCTGGGTCTCAGCCACAACCGCCAGACTCTGTAAGACATCAACCGTCGCAATTCCTTGGGCTAGAGCTTGTAAACGTTGGATGTACTTGCTGACCTCTTCACGAATACGCATAAAAATTTCGTACTCTAGGTTAGCTGACTTCTCACGCGCCTCCAGCATATCTCCCTCGATACGGGCTAATTCTTCGGTTCCAAAACGTTCTGAGTTTTTCAGCGTCGCCTTGCGGAAAAAATGGGCTGGCACATTTCCCAGTTGAGAATTGGTCACATGGAAATAGTAGCCATCCTTTTTATTGTAGTCAATCTTAAGTGTGCTGATACCAGAGTTTTCTCGCTCCTTAGCCTCAATCTCAGCAATCCAACCAGTCCCTTCTCTGAGAACGCGACGGTACTTGTCTAAAGTCTCATCAAATCCAGTCCGAATAATGCCACCTTCCGTAATCACATGGGGAGCTTCAGGAGCAATCGCTGAGCTAATCAAACTCTCCAACTCTGGAATGGCATCTAGTTGTGTGATGAGATAGGCTAGAGCAGGTTGCTCCATCCCTTCTAAAATCGCACGAATCCGTGGCACACTAGACAAGGTGGTCGCCAACTGCAGGAGGTCTTTGGGATTGGTTTTGCCAAAAGAAACCCGACTAGCCAAACGTTCGATGTCATAAACACCCTTGAGACTGTCTGTCAAATCACTACGCTCAAAGAAATGGTCGTGAAAGACCTGCACCACTTCTTGTCGTTGAACGATTCGTTCCTTATCAATCAAAGGACGATGGATCCAAGACCGCAAGAGACGCATTCCCATAGCAGTTTTGGTTTCATCCAAAAGCCAGAAAAGACTGCCTTGTTTCTTACCCGAGCGAGCATTCTCAACCAAATCTAGACTAGCCTTGGTCGCATAATCCATCTGTAAGAAATCCTTGATTTCATAGCGTATAACAGGTTTGAGGTGGTTCAATTCTCTCATCTGAGTTCGATGAACATACTGGAGCAATTTACTAGATGCCGCTTGCTCCACAGATGCCAATCGTGAATCCAGTAAATGAAGGTCTTCAAAGCCTTCTTTTTCATAGGAAAGCACCAGATTCATCTGACGACTGAGAATTTGTTCCTCTTCCTCAGACAAGTCATAACCCAGCACCACTTCGCGCGCCTTGAGATTGCGGATTTCCCCACAAACCAGTGTGAAATCCAAAAGACCTGTCACATAAAAATCACCCGTCACTAGGTCCATATAAGCGAGGCCAAATTGACTGCCATCACGATCTATGGCAACCAAGAAATTGTTCTGACTGTCCTGCTTACTACTGTCGACCACTGTCCCTGGCGTAATGACCTGAACAACCTCTCGTTTAACAACCCCAACTGCTTGTTTAGGATCTTCCATCTGTTCAGCAATGGCTACCTTATAGCCTTGCTCAATCAAGACATCAATATACTGTTGGGCAGAATGATAGGGAACACCCGCCATAGGGATCGGATTGTCGGCATTCTTGTTGCGACTCGTTAAGGAAATTTCCAGAATCTGCGCAGCATTGACCGCATCCTCATAAAATAATTCATAAAAATCACCCATCCGAAAGAGCAAAAAAGCATCTGGATATTGCTTTTTAATATCCACATACTGTTGCATACCGGGTGATAGCTTTTCTGTCGCCATTTTCCGTCTCTCCTTGTCAAAAATAAGTCTTGAGAGCAACTCCCAAGACCTTACTTATCTTTCATCAAATCTAGCAAACGATCTTCCATGAGTTTGGCAACGTGCTGGTCTCGACAAATGACCAATAAGGTATTGGCACCAGCAACTGTTCCTAAAATCCATTCATCCTTGTTTGCATCTACAATATTTGCCAAAACAGAGGCTTCTCCCAATTTGGTATGAAGTACCAAGGTAAACTCTGCTCTTGCAACACCTTCTAAATGATGAGACAAAAATTCCACCAAATCAATCTTTTCTGTCTCATTTGCTAGTACATAATACACCATATCATTTTTCTTGACCTTGGTCAAGCCAATTTCACGCAAATCACGAGATAGAGTTGTCTGCGTCACAAAGACATTGTGTGCCTCCAACCGATCTTGAATTTCTTTTTGTGTACTTAACTTCTCCTCAGTAATCATTTTTTTTATTAACTGATGACGATCTCTTTTTCTCATAAAATCCTCTTATATGCATATTTATAACTATTTTTATAACTATATTATACCAAAAAAATAGGAGATTTCAAAAATTTTTTCTTCTTTCTTTAAAATTGTGATAAAATAGTAGAAAAGTCCAAAAAGGAGCTCTTAATGAATACAAAAGAATTGATTGCTAGCGAATTGGCTAGCATCATTGATAGCCTGGACCAAGAGGCTATTTTAAATTTACTGGAAACCCCTAAAAACTCAGAAATGGGAGACATTGCTTTCCCTGCTTTTTCACTTGCAAAAGTCGAACGTAAAGCACCTCAAATGATCGCGACTGAACTGGCTGAAAAAATTAACAGCCAAGCCTTTGAAAAGGTTGTCGCAACAGGACCTTACGTCAACTTTTTCCTTGATAAATCTGCTATTTCTGCTCAAGTGTTGCAAGCGGTTATCACTGAAAAAGAACACTATGCTGATCAACATATTGGCAAACAAGAAAATGTTGTTATCGATATGTCTAGTCCCAATATCGCTAAACCATTTTCTATTGGTCACCTACGCTCAACTGTTATCGGAGATAGCTTGTCACATATTTTCCAAAAAATCGGTTATCAAACGGTCAAGGTCAACCATTTGGGAGACTGGGGTAAACAGTTTGGGATGCTGATTGTTGCCTACAAAAAATGGGGTGACGAAGAAGCTGTAAAAGCTCATCCAATTGATGAACTTCTTAAACTCTACGTTCGTATCAATGCTGAAGCTGAAAATGACCCTAGCTTGGATGAAGAAGCGCGCGAATGGTTCCGTAAACTTGAAAATGGAGACGAGGAAGCTCTCGCACTTTGGCAATGGTTCCGTGATGAAAGTTTAGTGGAATTTAACCGCCTTTACAATGAACTGAAGGTTGAATTTGACAGCTACAACGGAGAGGCTTTCTACAACGATAAGATGGATGCAGTTGTAGACATTCTTTCTGAAAAAGGTCTTCTTGTTGAATCAGAAGGTGCCCAAGTTGTCAATCTTGAGAAATATGGAATTGAACATCCAGCCCTCATCAAGAAATCTGATGGTGCAACTCTCTACATCACACGTGACTTGGCTGCAGCCCTTTACCGTAAAAACGAATACCAATTTGCTAAGTCTATCTACGTTGTTGGTCAAGAACAATCTGCCCACTTTAAACAGCTCAAAGCTGTCTTGAAAGAAATGGGCTACGATTGGAGTGAAGACATTACTCACGTTCCTTTTGGTTTGGTTACAAAAGAAGGGAAAAAACTCTCTACTCGTAAAGGGAATGTCATCTTACTAGAGCCTACTGTTGCAGAGGCTATTAGCCGTGCCAAGGCCCAAATCGAGGCTAAAAATCCTGAACTAGAAAACAAAGACCAGGTAGCACATGCTGTTGGGGTTGGAGCCATTAAATTCTATGACCTCAAAACTGACCGTACAAACGGATATGACTTTGACCTAGAGGCTATGGTATCTTTCGAGGGTGAAACTGGACCTTATGTTCAATACGCCTACGCTCGTATCCAATCGATCTTACGTAAAGCGGATTTCAAACCAGAAACAGCTGGCAACTATAGCTTGAATGACGCTGAAAGTTGGGAAATCATCAAACTCATCCAAGACTTCCCACGTATTATCAACCGTGCGGCGGATAACTTTGAACCTTCTATCATTGCTAAATTTGCAATTAGCCTAGCTCAAGCCTTCAACAAATACTATGCACATACACGTATCTTGGATGAAAGTCCAGAACGCGACAGCCGTCTAGCCCTCAGCTACGCAACCGCAGTCGTTCTCAAAGAAGCCCTTCGCTTGCTTGGAGTAGAAGCGCCAGAGAAGATGTAAATCGCCAAAGTTACTTGATTGCAAAGCAATCTAAGTAACTAACGCCAAATCCTGTCAGGAATTTGGCTAGGCACTTCATTAGTAAAGAAACATAAATATTATCGATTTATGTTTCTTTACGTCGTAACCAGAGACACTTGCCTAAACGCCTCACTAAATTGGTCAACCAAATCTATTAATTGGCTTAGTGGCTGGTGGCAATCTTCAAGTCACTAGAATGCAAGGCAATCTAAGCAACGAATGTCAAACCCTATCAGGGATTTGGTTAGGCGCTTCACTAATTCAATCTACTCACTACTACTTCTTTATCATACAGGGAGATATTCTATGAGCCAATATGCTTATATCCTCGTTGTAATTAGCTTGGTGTTCCTTTTTCTGCTCAATAAGTACGAGAAGGAGAGACTTCAAAGGCTCTACCAAGAACAACTTTTAAAGGATGAAACATTTAGGAGTGATATCAAAGAGAAAATTCACACGACTGAAAATATCAATGATGTCATTGCTTACATCAATAAAACTTATCATCTGGGAATGTTGCTATCAAAAGACATTACAGATCAATTGAAATAAACCGAGCTATTCTTTTAAGGAATATAAAAACCGAGACTGAGAGTTTGTCCCTTCGTCTCGGTTTTTGTGTATTTTTCAAGTAACAAAGCCACCACTCCCCAGTAATGCAAGTGCAAAATCCTCTAGAATATGATAGAATAATGAAAAGGACTCTATTAAGGAGGAAAACATGGAAAAACAAACCGTCGCCGTCTTGGGGCCTGGTTCTTGGGGAACTGCCCTTTCACAAGTCTTAAATGACAATGGACACGAGGTACGTATTTGGGGAAATCTTCCCGAGCAAATCAATGAAATTAATACCTATCATACTAACAAGCACTACTTTAAAGATGTCGTTCTAGATGAAAATATCATTGCCTACACTGACTTAGCAGAGGCATTAAAAGATGTAGATGCGATTTTGTTTGTTGTCCCAACAAAAGTGACACGAATTGTTGCCCAACAAGTTGCAAAAACCTTAGACCATAAGGCTATCATCATGCACGCATCAAAGGGATTAGAGCCTGATAGCCATAAACGATTATCAACCATCCTTGAAGAAGAAATTCCTGAACATCTCCGAAGTGATATTGTCGTTGTTTCAGGACCTAGTCATGCGGAAGAAACCATTGTACGTGACCTGACTTTAATCACTGCTGCTTCTAAAGATTTACAAACAGCTCAATACGTTCAGGAGCTATTTAGTAATCACTACTTCCGACTTTATACCAATACGGATGTTATCGGGGTCGAAACCGCTGGTGCTCTTAAAAACATTATCGCTGTCGGTGCTGGAGCCTTACATGGTTTAGGATTTGGTGACAATGCCAAGGCAGCCATCATCGCTCGAGGCTTGGCAGAAATTACCCGCTTAGGAGTAGCACTCGGTGCCAGTCCATTGACCTATAGTGGCTTGTCTGGTGTAGGAGACTTGATCGTAACAGGAACCTCCATCCACTCTCGTAACTGGAGAGCCGGAGATGCTCTTGGTCGTGGAGAATCTCTAGCTGATATCGAAGCCAATATGGGCATGGTGATTGAAGGAATTTCAACGACTCGAGCAGCCTATGAACTAGCGCAAGAACTTGGAGTCTATATGCCCATTACACAGGCCATTTACCAAGTTATCTACCACGGAACCAATATCAAAGATGCTATTTATGACATCATGAACAATGAATTTAAAGCAGAAAATGAGTGGTCTTAACCCTCTAAAGAAAGGATTTTTATGACATCAAAAGTTAGAAAGGCAGTCATCCCTGCCGCTGGACTCGGGACTCGATTTTTACCAGCAACCAAAGCACTTGCTAAAGAAATGTTGCCAATTGTGGACAAACCAACTATCCAATTTATCGTCGAAGAAGCTCTTAAATCAGGTATTGAAGATATTCTGGTTGTCACTGGTAAATCAAAACGTTCTATTGAAGACCACTTTGACTCAAACTTTGAGCTTGAGTACAACCTCAAAGAAAAAGGCAAACATGACTTGCTAAAATTGGTAGACGAAACAACTGGCATTCGCCTTCACTTTATCCGTCAAAGCCATCCTCGTGGTCTGGGAGATGCGGTCTTACAAGCCAAAGCTTTTGTAGGGAATGAGCCCTTCGTTGTCATGCTGGGTGACGACCTAATGGATATCACAGATGACAACGCTATACCTTTGACAAAACAATTGATGAACGATTACGAGACGACTCACGCATCAACAATTGCTGTTATGCCTGTCCCTCATGAAGACGTTTCAGCATATGGAGTTATAGCTCCTCAGGGTGAAGGGATTAATGGTCTCTACAGTGTCGAAACTTTCGTTGAAAAACCGGCTCCAGAAGATGCTCCAAGTGATTTGGCAATTATCGGACGCTATCTGCTCACACCAGAAATTTTTGAAATCCTCGAAAATCAAGCTCCTGGTGCTGGAAATGAAATCCAACTTACCGACGCTATTGATACACTTAATAAAACACAACGTGTTTTCGCTCGCGAATTTACAGGAGCTCGTTACGACGTTGGGGATAAGTTTGGCTTTATGAAAACATCTATTGACTATGCCCTCAAACACCCACAAGTCAAAGATGACTTGAAAGATTACATCATCCAACTGGGAAAAGAATTGGCTGAGAAGGAATAACATAAAAAGATAAGGTTTAAAAATGCCTTATCTTTTTTATTACATAACTATTCTTATAAACCTTCACAACCCCATTCCCTTGTAGAGAAGTAAGACTGCGAGTCCTACAAATAACACTAACGCTACCAGTCTCTGACTAGCGCTATACATCCGTCTTTCTCCTCGAACTGGAAAGATAACTGCTAGAAATGCTCCACCGACTGCACCTCCGATATGGCCTGCTAGGCTGATTCCTGGAATCAGAACACTTCCAATAATGTTAACCACAAAAAGTGTCAGATAGGATTGCCCCAACTGCTGGATATAAGGATTACGCGTTGCATAGCGAAGAACAATAATCGCAGCAAATAGCCCATAGAGAGAAGTCGAGGCTCCTGCTGCTAAGGATTTGGGACTAAATACAAAAACAAAGAGATTGCCCATCATTCCTGATAAAAGATAGAGAAAGAAAAACTTCTTGGATCCGAAAATTTCCTCTACTTGCCTACCAAGATAATAAAGCGAAAGCATATTAACAATGAAATGCTCCCAACCAATATGAACAAAAATGGCAGAAAAGAGACGCCAAATCTGCTCGGGAAAGAGCCGAATAGCTGGCCCATACATAGCTCCAAATTGAAATAAGGTATCCGCCCTGTCAAAGTTTCCGCCTGCAGTGACCAACATTAGTAAAAATACCAAGGCCGTCACTAAGAGGAAAAAACTCGTCACAGGATAACTTCTGTCAAAGATTTCCTTCATCAATTAATACCTCCTGAACAGGAATATCATGGTTTTCAGGGATAAAGTCCTGAATTTGACAAGGATAGATCGTACTCAAAGTATGACCAGAAAAATGTTCCAGATAGCGGTCATAATATCCTCCACCGTATCCTATCCGATATCCTTTCGTCGTAAAAGCCAGACCAGGAACATGAATCAAATCAATCTTTGAAACATCCACAACTTCCAAATTTCCCTGTGGCTCCAGTAATCCAAAGGAAGTTTTTACCAACTGTTGCGGATCATAGACCACAAACTCCATTCGCCCCTTGGGATAGGTTTTAGGTATCAGAACCTTCTTGCCATCCTTCAGCGCCTGGTCAATCAGTTCCTGAGTTTGAAACTCATGAGGAAAAGAGAGATAGGTTGCGATGACCTTGGCTTCTTGGTAAGAGGGGTGTTTCAAAAATTGATCCGTTAAAGCTAGATCCATAGTAACTTTTTGAGTTCGAGGGATAGCCTTCATTTCGTGCAAGACTTGCTTGCGTAATTCCGATTTCATAGACAAAACCTCTACTCTGCTGCCTTCTTTTTCAGGAAACTAGAGACCGCATCCACCCCAATAGCTAAAGCCTCTTCCTTGGGACTCATTTGAGGGTGATGAAGAGCGTAGGGACTATCGATACCTAGCCAAAACATAACACCATCAACCTTTGAAAGGAGATAACCAAAGTCCTCACCAGTCATAGCAGGTTCGATATCAATCAACTCGATTCCGTCTTTTTCTTCAAAGAAATTCATCAGTTCACGCGCCAAGGCTGGATTGTTCTCAACAGGCAAGTAGCCCCCTTGTTTGAGTTCTACTTCGGCTTCCATATCAAAGGCAGCTGCAACCCCTTCTGCAACTGTTTTGACCCGCTTTTGCACCAAGAGACTCATGTTTTGTGTCAATGCCCGAATAGTTCCATGTAAAAAGGCTGTGTCTGTTATAACATTGTTGGTTGTTCCAGCTTGGAAAAGACCAAAGGTCACCACCGCTCCCTCGATTGGGTTGACATTGCGGCTGACAACTGACTGCACCTGGGTCACAAAGTAACTCGCAGCCACCAAGGCATCATTAGCTTCATGTGGAAAGGCTGCGTGGCCACCTTTGCCTTTGAAACGGATTTTCACCTCACAAGTTCCTGCAAAGAGAGTGTGTGTATTGGTCGCAATCTGGCCTACTTTCAAATCTGGTCGAACATGGAGGCCATAAAATTGATCTGGTAACCAATCTCCAAAAGCGCCATCCTCATACATGAGCATGCCACCAGCTTCATTTTCTTCAGCAGGCTGAAACAGAAAGAGCAGATTGTTCTTTGGTTGCTCCTCAAGGGCTCGCTCAAGACAGCCCAAAGCAATAGTCATGTGGAAATCATGGCCACAAGCATGCATACGACCTTGGTGCTGAGAGACGAAAGGAAGGCCTGTTTGCTCGATGATCGGCAGACCATCAATATCTGTTCTCCAACCAATAGTCCGCTCTGGCTGACTTCCCTGCAAGTAAACCAAAATACCTGTCCGCCAAGTTCGAACTTGGACAAAATTCTTGCCCGCAGTCAATTTCTCAATCACATCCAGCAAATAAGCCTGAGTCTTGAACTCCTCCAAGCCAATCTCTGGAATCTGGTGCAAATCTCGTCTAGTCTGAATCAAATCTAACATCTATCTATCCTCCTATATAGCAGAAAGAGGCTGGAAGAAGGGTTCCGCCTCTTTATTACTTTTACAATTATAAGGTACGAAGCGCATCCTCTAGCGCTGTTTTTTGTTGGGTTTGGGCATCAATCTCTTTGATAATGCGAGCTGGAACACCTGCTACCACCACGTTTTCTGGGACATCTTGGGTAACAATAGCTCCTGCTGCAACAACTGAACCACTACCGATTTGGACCCCTTCGATAACTACTGCATTGGCACCGATGAGAACATTGTCTCCAACACGGACTGGTTCTGCGCTAGCTGGCTCAATCACACCTGCAAGAACCGCACCTGCACCAACGTGACTGTTTTTCCCAACGATAGCACGGCCACCAAGGATGGCACCCATGTCAATCATAGTTCCTGCACCAATTTCAGCACCGATATTGATAACAGCCCCCATCATGATAACAGCATTGTCTCCAATTTCAACTTGGTCACGGATAATAGCACCTGGCTCGATACGAGCGTTGATAGCACGTTTGTCTAGCAAGGGAACTGCAGAATTGCGAGCATCTTGCTCAACAACATAGTCTTGATTTTCTACCAAACCATCGAGAAGCGGAGCCACGTCCTTCCAGTCTCCGAATAGAACATTTCCTAGTTTGACAACAGAGCTAGGTACAGCAGTTGCGAGTTGTCCCTCAAATGTTACTTTCACACTGGTTTTCTTTTCAGCATTGGCGATAAATTGGATAATTTCTTGAGCGTTCATTTTTGTAGCAGTCATAGGCGCCTCCTAGTTCATTTTAATGATACCTATTCTACCAAAAAAGGCCTCAAATTTGAAGCCTTTTTGTTTGTTTTTAGGTATGATTTTTAGGGATGTGAGATAAAACGTGCTGTCGGTAAAAGCAAGCCCCTACCGATACAACCTAAAAACACTCTTCACAACTATCTCCCCGTGTTTTATTGACTATTCTAGTATAGCACACTTTTAGAATTAAGAAAAGACTTTTTATTTACTTTCTTTCGCTTCTTCTATCGATAGGAAAATCATAGGTAAAATAATCAAGGCCATAGCTAGAAGAAGGGACCAATCCACTACTAAACCTAAAAATAAAACACTCAAAAGGGCAGAAGAGAGAGGTTCACTGGCACTAATAACGGAAACCACCAAAGGAGAAACCAAGGACACAGCCTTCATGGAAATAAAAAAAGCAAAAGCTGTCCCAAAGAAAGCAATAATGAGACAAATCAAGATACTCCAAATATCAGGAGTAAAGGAGAGCTTGTAAACAGGGGAAAGGACATTGCTAAATAAACCTGCCAAAATCATCCCCCACCCAACCGTGGGTACAAAACCATAACGCTTAGCAAAAGGTTGAGGTAAGATAACATTAAACATGACCCCCATGGCACTCAGCAAACCCGTCACAAGTGCTAGTGGTGTCATGGATAATTGAGAGAGATCTCCCTTTGTCGCCATCAGGCAAACACCCAACATGGCAACCAAAACATAAAGAATAGCACTTTTTGACGCTCGTTTTTGATAAACCAAGCGATTGTAAAAGAGGATAAAGACAGGGCTAATAAACTGTAAAATAGTTGCTGTCGCTGCATTAGAATATTCTACGCAGAGGTAGAAAAAATACTGAACTGAAAAAATCCCCAAAATAGCATAGGCTAAAAAGGGTAGGTAATTTTTCTTATCTCGCCAAATATCTAGCACTTGCGATTTTAATTGCACTGCAGACCAAATGAGCACAAGACTCCCTGCCAGTGTCAAACGCATGGAGGTAATCCAGCCCGAAGACACCTGATAATGAGTAAAGAAATATTCTCCTAAAATTCCACAGATTCCCCAGATTAAGCCAGATAGGAGCGAATAGATGGTTCCTTTAACAATCTTTTTCTGATACTGATTCATACCTTTATTGTAACACGAAAGGAAAAAAGAAAAAAGTGGCAATCAATGCCACTTTCCTATCTTCTACTATTTGGTTGTGTAGATGATGAACTTGATGTACTGCTAGAACTACTACTTGAACTTGGCGTAGATGAGAAACTACCAATAATACTTGACCAAGCATTTTGATAATCTGCTTCACTTCCTCCAATAGCAAAGTGATAGCTTGTTGTAGGAGCTCCCGCCTTATTAGCCCAATAGCTCGTTACAGTAGAACCTGAAAGATCAACTGTTTTTCCATTAACGGATACTTTGCCTGGCTTCTGTCCTGTAGATCTGAGGACCTGAGATTGGGTCACACTAGAATCAATATTAAAGCGTTCATTGCCCCAAACACCAGGCTCAGCCTGTTGGATAGCATTGACCAAGTGGGCCATATATTTGGCATTTCGATAATGCCCAGCCCCCTTAGCCATTGGGCGGTTGTCATCGTGACCTAGCCAACCACCTAGAGTCGATCTTGGTGTCGAAAGCATGAGCCACATATTTTCATCTTCATTGGTTGTACCAGTCTTACCAATCCAGTCTGCACGAGCTAGGCTTGAATTGATAGAAGCCAAGTCCGTTTGGAAACTTGAAGTGATTCGAGATGAAATCACCTCACGAAGCAAACTCTGCATAATTGTTGCTGTTGCCTTCGAATACACTTGAACTGGTTTGTCTTGGAATTCATAGATTACTCTACCATCAGATGATTCAATCTTAGAAATCACATGTTTCTGATGGTATACACCGTTATTAGCAATTGTTTGATAACCATTGGTATGCTGGGCAACTGTGACTTCAATCCCACCACCCATAGGCAGACTTTCGATACCGTACTCCGGAATCTCGTAACCCATTTTCTCCATGTAACCCTTGACATCCACACCCTTCTCACGTAGCATGCGATAGGTCCAATAGGCTGGGATATTCCACGAATAGTTCAAGGCTTCACCCAAAGTCATCATGCCTGTACCTGGACTATTTACATACATGATAGGATTGCCATTAGAGAATTTTGTCGGATAATTGGACAAGATACTAGCGCTTCCCATCAAACCTTGGTCAATGGCAATACCGTAGGCCAACAAAGGCTTGGTTGTAGAGGCTGGCGAACGCTTGGTGTCGAAGGCGTGATTGTTTTGGTTAGTCTGGTAATTACGACCACCAACAAAACCTAGAACAGCCCCCGTTTTATTGTCCATCAAAACATTCCCTACTTCAGGCTGCCCAGTCGAATCATCTACCAAACGACCATAGTTAGCAACTGCATTTTGCATAGCGTTATGAATTTTTTTATTGATCGTTGTAGTGATTTTATAGCCACCGTTACTTAGTTCCTGCTCAGCTCGCTCATGATAGGCCTTTTGAATCGACTCGTTTTTCAACTCTTGGCTAGAGACATTGTCCTGTTGAACTAAATAATCATACATACGGTCTGTCGCTTCAGCCATAGCTGTAAAGTAGAGATAATCTCTCGAAACAGCATTGACAGTTCCTGATGGCAAGAAATCTTGCTTGAGATTATAATCCTTGTACTGGTCGTATTCTTCCCGAGTCAGAGCACCCGTACGGTACATGTTGTAGAGAACATCCTTAGCCCGCTTCAAACCAAGCTCTAAGTCTTCATCACTCTTTAACTCTCCAGTATTTTCATAAGGGGAATAAGTAATCGGACTCTGTGGCAAGCCTGCTAGGAAGGCGGCTTGGGGAATACTCAGCTTGTTGGCATCGATACCGAAAATCCCTTCAGCAGCTTGCTGGGCACCTGCAATATTCTGTCCTTTATGATTTCGACCAAAGGGAGCAACATTGAGATAAGTGGTCAAGATTTCATCCTTACTCATGTTTCGTTCCAAGGCAAGGGCATCAACAATTTCTGTAGCCTTACGAGCTAAAGTCGGAGCATCTCCAACCACTTGTTGTTTGATTAACTGTTGGGTCAAGGTCGAGCCCCCGCTAGATGAGCCCAAACCTGCAAAGGTTCCCAAAGCCGCCCGAATCACAGCTTTTGGCACAACCCCATTATGTTCAAGGAAATGTTCATCCTCAGTAGCAACGATAGCCTTTTTGAGATTGTCCGATATTTCCTCAGATGAAACAGAAGTTCGCAGTAGGTCGCTCTCGATAGAAGCAATGACACTCCCATCTGCGTAAACAATTTCTGAGATGGAAGAAATATTTTTAACCTGCTTGACCAAGTCCTCCGATTGGGGAACCTTGGCCTTGTCAAACAAAGCAACTCCATAACCAAGAGCTACACCAGCACCAAAAAGCCCACCGATAAAGCCTAGAATAAAGAGAGTATTCAAAATTCCCTTGATAACAACTAAAATGCTACCTAGGATAGCCAGAACTTTCCCACCTGTCCCATCCGACTGCTTCTCTTCTGAGACTTTCTCTGATTTTTTATGATTTATTTTTGATTTTACTAGCTGGAAAAATTCCAGCATTTTTTGTTTTAATTCATTTAATTGATTTTGCATGGATTTCCTCACTGTAACTATTATACCATAAAAGGTAAACTTTCAATAAAATAGCCACTTTCTTCCCTATTCTACTAGGCTATTGCCCAAGTTTGTGATACAATAGGTAGAAACAATATTTTTAAAAAGGAGAAAAGACACATGCACATTTTTGATGAGCTAAAAGAGCGTGGTTTGATTTTTCAAACGACTGATGAAGAAGCTTTGCGTAAAGCCCTAGAAGAAGGTCAAGTTTCTTATTATACTGGCTACGATCCAACTGCTGACAGCCTTCACCTAGGCCACCTTGTCGCAATCTTGACAAGTCGTCGCTTGCAACTAGCAGGTCACAAACCTTATGCGCTCGTTGGCGGTGCTACAGGTCTCATCGGAGATCCGTCCTTCAAAGATGCTGAGCGTAGTCTCCAAACAAAAGACACAGTAGAGGGCTGGGTCAAGTCTATCCAAGGGCAACTTTCTCGTTTTCTTGACTTTGAAAATGGTGAAAATAAGGCTGTCATGGTCAACAACTACGACTGGTTTGGCAGTATCAGCTTCATTGACTTCCTCCGTGACGTCGGAAAATACTTCACTGTCAACTACATGATGAGTAAGGAATCTGTGAAGAAACGGATCGAGACAGGGATTTCTTACACTGAGTTTGCCTACCAAATCATGCAAGGGTACGACTTCTATGTCCTTAACCAAGACTACAATGTTACTCTGCAAATCGGTGGTTCTGACCAGTGGGGAAATATGACAGCTGGTACCGAATTGCTTCGTCGTAAGGCTGACAAGACTGGTCACGTGATCACTGTTCCACTCATCACAGACGCAACTGGTAAGAAATTTGGTAAGTCAGAAGGAAACGCAGTTTGGCTTAACCCTGAAAAGACTTCTCCATACGAAATGTACCAATTCTGGATGAACGTGATGGATGCTGACGCTGTTCGCTTCTTGAAAATCTTTACCTTCTTGTCACTCGATGAGATTGAAGACATCCGCAAAGAGTTTGAAGCGGCTCCACACGAACGCTTGGCACAAAAGGTCCTCGCTCGTGAAGTCGTGACTCTTGTTCACGGAGAAGAAGCTTACAAAGAAGCCCTTAACATCACCGAGCAACTCTTTGCTGGAAACATCAAAAACCTTTCTGTCAAAGAACTCAAACAAGGACTTCGTGGAGTGCCAAACTACCAAGTAAAAGCAGACGAAAACCACAATATCGTGGAACTCCTCGTGTCATCTGGTGTGGTGAATTCAAAACGCCAAGCCCGTGAAGACGTCCAAAACGGAGCTATCTACGTCAACGGCGACCGTATCCAAGACCTTGACTATGTCTTGAGTGACGCAGATAAGTTAGAAAACGAACTCACTGTTATCCGCCGCGGGAAGAAGAAATACTTTGTGTTGACTTACTAAATTGTTAAACATTTACCTATAAACAAAGGAGTTACCCTCGAGAAAGGTAACTCCTTTTTGCTGTGAATAGTCCCCACCTATCCCTTAATAGACAGGCTACGCAGGACTATGCGTAAGGTTGTTAGATTATGTAGGATAGAGAGGTTTGAAGGACTGAGCCAATTAAACAAGCCAAAGCCAATCAAACTACTATTTACGACAACGGTATCTTGAATATTCTTCTTGATGAGTGTTTGCAAAGATGATGATAGCCAATCCAACTCTTGGAAGAAATCCAAACGATTATCTAACAATAAGATATCGCTCATCTGCTTAGAAATATCTGCACTCTCATTCATCACCACACCGATATCTGATAGGGTTAGAGCCGCTGAGTCATTCAATCCATCTCCAACCATCAAAATCGTGTGACCTGCTTTCTGCAGTTCCTCTACTAACTCAAATTTCCCATCAGGTTTCAAGTCTGTATAGACCTGATCAAAGGGCAAATCTTTGACTAATTCCTCTGTCCTAACCAAGGTGTCCCCTGTTGCCAGAATCAATTTTTTCCCTTGTGCCTTAAGTTTCTCCAAGGCTGCTTTTGCTTCTTTTCTCAAAGGAGTATGAATGCAGAACATTCCAATCAATTCATTCTGATAAGCCAAGAATAAGAGATTGTAGTGACTCTTGTACTCTTCAATTAAAGCATTTTGTTCTGAACTGATATGAATCTGCTCATCCTGCATCAAGACATAATTCCCAATAAGAACTGGTTGGCCATCTATATGAGATTTGATCCCCTTGCTTGCAATATATTGGAGTTTCCCATGCATTTCCTCATGTTCAATTCCCTCTATCTCAGCTTGCTTGACGATGGCATTAGCAATAGGATGATAAATGTGTTCCTCAAGACAGGCACTGATTCTGAGAATATCTTCCTCACTATAGTCCCCAAAAGGTAACACCTTTTCAACTATAGGATAACTAGTTGTGATTGTTCCCGTCTTATCAAACAAGAAAGTATCAACTTCCAGATATTTCTCCAGAACATCCCCATCCTTAATCACCATTTCACGGTTCAACCCCTCCTTGATAGCTGTCAAATAAGCTACAGGAGTAGAGATTTTCAAAGCGCAGGAGAAATCGACTAATAGGAAAGAAATAGCCTTAGAAAAAGAACCTGTTAATAGGTAAGTTAGCCCAGCCCCCAAGAAATTATATTTGACGACCTTATCCGCCATCTTGATGAAATAGCGTTGTTTCGTTTTCTTGTTTTCTTCAGATTTCTTCATTAACTCAATCAGTTGTAAAATCCGGCTGTTCATCTGATTATCGGTTACACGAATGCGTAACTCTCCAGTTTCTAATACTGTATTTGCACAAACCAAATCAGACTCTCTTTTTTCAACTGGAAAACTCTCTCCCGTCAAGGAACTTTCGTTGACCATACCTAAACCTGAAACTACTTGTCCATCAAACAGAATTTCATTTCCTTGAGATAGGACCAAGACATCTCCTATTTGAACATCGGAACTCTTGATACTAACAACCGTATCGCCCTGTACTAAGAATACGTCGCTCTCTTTTGCAAGAAGGCTTTGTTCTAAATCTGTTGCAGTTTTTTTCAAAGACCACTGATCTAAATGATTCCCCAAATCAAGCATAAACATGATATTGCTAGCTGTCTTGGATTGGTTCATAAACAAGGACAATAAAATCGCCGAACAGTCCAAGACTTCCATCGTTAGTTCCTTACGCGCTAGTGTTTGATAGGCTTCTCTAATATAACCCAAAGCCTGATAACAAGTCCATATATAGCGAATAGGATACGGCACAAAACTACGAAAAAGTACACGCTTAATCGCTGCACCTGAAACAATAGAATAAGCACTCTCTTCTCTACGAATGGGAAGAGTCATCAACTCAGAAACTTTCCCTTTATCAATTCTTTTTAAAAAGGCTTCTGCATTATCTAATACAGAAAAGCCTTCTTTTATGCGTAGAGTAAAGTGCTGTTGATCCATGTAAAACTGGATAGACTCAATCCCCTTTTCATCTCTCGCCAAGGAACGAAGATAGTCTTGAATATCCAAGGTGAGTGAAAAAGAAGATGATAGTCGGATATGTTGGTATCCTCTATGTAGCACTTTAAAAGACATATTATTCTCCTATAAGGCTATCTAATTGCTCTTCTTTTTTCTCTTGCTCGTACAAATATTTGGCATCTTGCAAGACATCGTCTCCATGTTGTTTCACAACAGAAACAGATGCATCTAGCCCGTCTTTCAACTTGTAAGCCTTAGCCAAAGCTTTAGAATAACCTTTTTTAGCTTCCTTACTTGCCAAGATTTTCAAACCAAGGGTACCAAATGCGACACCACCCAAAAAGAGTGATGATTTTTTCGCAACTTTTGCAACGGTTAATACTTCTTTTAACATACTTATTTCCTCCTTATCATTATTATATAGAAATTTAGATATAAAAGCAATTTTATTCTATAAATTGGAGAATTAGTTTTATTTCTACTGAATCTCCCATCTACTTATTTCTAAAGTTGCTTTCATTTGCCTCTTTTGATACACTTAAACTATGAATACAAACCTCAAACCCAAACTTCAGCGTTTTGCTTCTGCGACTGCCTTTTCCTGCCCTATCTGCCAAGAAAATCTGGCCTTGGTAGAGTCTAGCCTCAAGTGTAGCAACCGCCATTCTTTTGATCTGGCAAAATTCGGCTATGTCAACTTGGCTCCGCAAATCAAGCAATCTGCCAACTACGACAAGGAAAACTTCCAAAACCGCCAGCAAATTCTTGAAGCTGGTTTTTATCAGGCTATTTTAGAAGGTATCTCGGACTTACTAACAACTAATCCATCCGCAAAAACAGTCTTGGATATCGGTTGTGGCGAAGGTTTCTACTCTCGTAAACTCCAAGAAAGTCACTCTGATAAAACCTTCTATGCCTTTGACATTTCAAAAGACTCGGTCCAAATCGCAGCTAAAAGTGAACTCAACTGGTCAGTTAATTGGTTTGTCGGTGACCTGGCTCGACTTCCTATAAAAGACGCCAGTATGGATATCCTGCTCGACATCTTTTCACCTGCCAACTATGGGGAATTCCGTCGCGTTTTATCCAAAGATGGCATCTTGATCAAGGTCATCCCGACTGAAAATCACCTCAAAGAAATCCGTCAAAGGGTACAAGACCAGCTGACAAACAAGGACTATTCCAACCAAGATATCAAGGAACATTTCCAGGAATACTTCAGCATCCAATCTAGCCAAATAGCTTCCCTAACCAAACCCATCACAGCCGAGCAACGCCAAGCTTTACTTAGCATGACCCCCCTTCTCTTTCATGTTGACCAGACCAAAATTGACTGGAGTCAACTGACAGAGATTACCATTGAGGCAGAGATTTTGGTTGGGAAAGCACTGTAAATAAAACTTTCAGATAAGACAAAACCCGCACCTCCTCTTGAGGTGTGGGTATAAATCGCGATTTTTCAACTGTCTATCCGAAAAGTGGAAAAAATTTTAACCTCTCCATTTATTTTCGATTCGAAATAACAAATTTATCAATAAATAATAAGTGAAATGAGGCAAGTGTAATCCCCAAATAGCACCCATGATAAGAGATTTCTTGATGGGTAAGTGGAAAAAGAGTACGATTCCCCATCGAGAGTGATGACAAAACCACAAATAGTATCCAAAATAAATCAGTCCATTTATATTTTGAAAAATATTTTTTCCACATAAAAACACCTTCTTTCTTCACCACAATGCTATTATAATACAAATTATAAGCGGATACAAGAAATACGAGGCCATCAACTACGAAGAATCATGAGACTGAAATACAGTAAAAAGCAGTATTTCTAAAACTTCAACGTATCTATGATTTATCTCTTTTTAGACCTGATTGGCTAAAATCCACATCATTCAAAAAAGCGAATTTCAATTGAAATTCGCTTTTTTTACAAAGTGATTAGTATAAATTTTGTATCTTATACTCAATGAAAATCAAAGAGCAAACTAGGAAGCTAGCCGCAGGCTGTACTTGAGTACGGCAAGGCAACGCTGACGTGGTTTGAATTTGATTTTCGAAGAGTATTAGTTCAAGTGCCAGATATCTTCGTTATACTGAGCGATTGTACGGTCAGATGAGAAGAATCCTGCTTTAGAAATGTTAACGATAACTTTATCCAACCATGCGTCACGATCTTCGTAGTCAGCAAGCATTTGCTCTTTAACTTTGATGTAGTCTTCCAAGTCAAGAAGAGTCATGAACCAGTCTTTGTTGATCAATTCATTGTAAAGACGTTCCAAGCGCTCTTTGTTTCCAGCTGCAAGAACTACATCGCTAACGATGAAGTCAACCAATGGTTTGATAGCTTCACGAGCGTAGAATTCGCTTGATTTGTAAGCTGCTTTTTCGTAAAGGTCGATAACAGTTTCTGAATCTTCACCAAAGATGTAGATGTTTTCGTCGCCAACCAACTCAGCGATTTCCACGTTAGCACCGTCCATAGTACCAAGAGTCAAAGCTCCGTTCAACATGAATTTCATGTTACCAGTACCTGAAGCTTCTTTAGAAGCAAGTGAGATTTGTTCTGAGATATCACATGCTGGGATAAGGAAGCTTGCTGCAGTAACGTTGTAGTTTTCAACCATAACTACTTGCAAGTGTGGAGCTACTGCTGGATCGTTAGCAATAACTTCTGACATGCAAAGGATCAAGTGGATGATGTCTTGAGCGATTGTGTAGGCTGGAGCTGCTTTACCACCAAAGAAGATTGTGATTGGGCGAGCAGGGATGTTACCAGCTTTGATGTCAAGGTATTTGTGGATCACGTACAAAGCGTTCATTTGTTGGCGTTTGTACTCGTGAAGACGTTTGATTTGGATATCAAAGATAGAGTTTGTATTGATTTCCACACCTTGGTGTTCTTTCAAGTGACGAGCCAATTTACGTTTGTTGTGTGCCTTGATGCTTTCCAATTTTTCTTTGACAGCTGCTTTGTCTTCATAAGACAAGAGTTTTTCAAGCTCATCTGCTTCATGGTGCCAACCTTCTCCAATAATCTCATCCAAGTAGTGAGAAAGTCTTGGGTTAGCATGCATGAGCCAACGACGGAAAGTGATACCGTTTGTTTTGTTGTTGAATTTTTCTGGGTAAAGGTCGTAGAAGGCTTTCAACTCAGAATTTTTCAAGATTTCAGTGTGAAGTGCTGCAACCCCGTTAACGCTGTATCCGTAGTGGATATCCATGTGAGCCATGTGAACACGTCCGCTCTCATCGATGATTTGAACAGCTGGATCTTTGTATTCTGCTTTCACGCGACGGTCCAATTCTTCGATGATTGGTACCAAGTGAGGAACCACTTCTTGCAAGAATTCAAGAGGCCATTTTTCAAGGGCTTCAGCAAGGATTGTGTGGTTAGTGTAGGCAGTCATGCTACGAACGATTGAGATTGCTTCATCAAGTTCGATACCACGAGCAGTCAAAAGACGGATCAATTCAGGGATAACCATTGATGGGTGAGTATCGTTGATTTGTACAACTGCGTAATCAGCAAGGTCATGCAAGTTGCTTCCTTTTTCGATTGCTTCGTCGATGATCAATTGCGCACCGTTTGAAACCATGAAGTATTGTTGGAAGATACGGAGCAATTCACCTTGACGGTCACTATCATCTGGGTAAAGGAAAAGAGTCAAGTTGCGAGCGATATCTGTCTTGTCAAAGTTGATACCATCTTTAATGATTGAAGAATCAACTGAATCCAAGTCAAACAAACGCAAGCGGTTCTTAGTTTCTGTCTTGTAACCAGGTACATCGATATCGTAAAGAGTTGATGTCAATGTGAAGTGAGCAAATGGCACTTGGTAGCTACGGCTTGAGCGAACCAACCAGTTTTGCTCTGTCAACCATGCATTTGGAATTGTTTCTTGTTGGTTGTTTTTAAGAACTTGTTGGAATAGACCAAAGTGGTAGTTAAGACCAACACCGTCACCGTTCAAACCAAGAGTAGCAATTGAGTCGATAAAGCAGGCAGCCAAACGTCCCAAACCACCATTACCAAGAGATGGTTCCAATTCAACTTCTTCAACTTCGATCAAATCTTTACCTGCAGCTGCAAGTTCTTTTTTGACATCGTCGTAAAGACCAAGGTTGATCAAGTTGTTTGACAAAAGTTTACCAATCAAGAACTCAGCTGAGATGTAGTAAACTTTTTTCTTACCAGTGTTAACTGGTTTTTTGCTACTTGCAAGCTTGCTGTAGTTAAGAAGAGCCAGGTAAAGCTCTTCATTGCTACATTCTGCAATGGTTTTATTGTAACGATTTTGTACAAATTCTTGTAGTGATAACATGTTTAAGGTGTCTCCTGATATTGTATTATTTCTTTAAATCTACCAAATTTTCATTGATTCGGCGATAGATTGTTGTCAAGTCAAGCAAGCCTTCCTCGACAGCTGGTGTCAATTGATCGTCAGTCATACGCCAAGACCAGTTTCCACCAAGGGTAGATGGGAAGTTCATACGAGCTGCCTCATCTAATTCTAGCAAATCTTGCATAGTTGCAATTGCCATGAAGCTAACTGATGAAAAGACTGTACGAAGCATAGCATGTGGCACTGTTTCGTATTCTTTACGGTTAGTGTAGCGCGCCATGTACTCACGAGTCGCATCATCGATCTCGTTACGGTACCAACCAAGGACCGTATTGTTATCGTGTGTTCCTGTGTACATTACTGAGTTAGCAGGTGCCAAGTGTGGACTATCGATGCTTTCGTCTTCTGGGTTGAAGGCAAATTGAAGAATCTTCATTCCTGGGAAGCCAGTACGTTCACGCAATTCGATAACTTCATCAGTCATGAAGCCAAGGTCTTCAGCGATAATATTTAGCTCACCAAGTTCTTCCTTAACGGCTGCAAAAAGCTTGTAGCCAGGACCTTTGACCCACTCACCAGGTGCTGCTGTGTCGGAACCAGCAGGGATTTCCCAGTAAGATTCAAAACCACGGAAGTGGTCGATACGAACGATATCGTAGATTTTGAAGCTTTCACGCAAGCGTTCAATCCACCATTTGTAACCATCTTTGTCCATTGCTTCCCAGTCATAAATTGGGTTACCCCAAAGCTGACCAGTTGCAGAAAACTCATCTGGCGGGCATCCTGCGATGCAAGTCGCCTTACCGTTGACATCTGTCTTGAAGAGATGTGGATTTGCCCACATATCGCTTGAATCTTCCGCTACGTAGATTGGCATGTCTCCAACGATTTCGATGTGGTTGTCGTTAGCGTAAGCTTTTAATTTCAACCATTGTTGGAAGAAGAAGTATTGAGTCACACGGTGGTAAACCAACTTGTCTGCCAATTGCTCACGGTAGCTTTCAAGTGCTGAAGCTTTACGAGCACGAGCATCTGCATCTGGCCATTCAGTCCAAGCAAGATTATCAAAATGCTCTTTGATAGCCATATACTCTGCAAAGAGTTCAAGCCATGATTGGTTGTCTTGAGCAAATTTCTCAAAATCTTTAACATCTCCTACTTCCAAGAAACGTTTTACCGCTTTTTCTAAAAGAGGACGACGTGCATAGTAGATTTTCGCATAATCAACTTCAGACGCATCACTACCAAAGTCAACTCCTTCAAGGTCACTTGCTTGCAACAAGCCTTGTTCCACCAAGATATCTAAATCGATAAAATGAGTGTTCCCTGCGAAGGCTGAGAAAGATTGGTAAGGAGAGTCTCCGTAACTAGTTGTTCCTAGTGGAAGGATTTGCCAGTAACGTTGTTTTGTGCGAACCAAGAAATCTACGAAGTCGTAAGCACTTTTACCAAATGATCCGATTCCGTATGCTCCTGGAAGAGAAGAAATGTGCATCAACACACCACTTTGACGTTTTTTCATAATAAGCACCTCATGTGTTTATAGTTAGATATTACATTTTTATGAGCGCAAACGTTTGCGCTATTACTAGTATAGCTCATTTTCTTAATAAATGCAAGCGGTTTTAAATAACTTTTTTGATTATTTTTTAAAAATTTTTTCTTCTTACTCGTATATATATTCTTTCAGGAAACAAACAAAATAGGAATAAGGGGTTCACTTATCTCATTAAGCAAAAATAAAGTGAGAATCCTCTCTGCTTTCCATTTGTAAATTAGGCAATCGTTTTCTCAACTTTTTTTAAATTTAAAGCAAAACCGATTTTTGGGATTTTCTACTATTGTATGATGATAAAGCGTTTACTTTTTTTACAATTTTTTAAAAAATTTTTACGAAAAACACTTGCAACCGCTTTCCGATTGTGCTATACTAGTCCCATAAAGGAAAACGTTTGCGTTTCCTCATTATAAAATTTGTTATTCTTTAGGAGGAATACACTATGTCATCTAAATTCATGAAGAGCGCTGCTGTGCTTGGAACTGCTACACTTGCTAGCTTGCTTTTGGTAGCTTGCGGAAGCAAAACTGCTGATAAACCTGCTGATTCTGGTTCATCTGAAGCGAAAGAAATCACTCTTTACGTTGAGGACCAATACAAAGCTTATGCTGAAACAGTAGCTAAAGCTTATAAAGAACAATCAGGAACAACAGTTAACATCAAATCTGGTGACCAAATGGGTGGGCTTGACAAACTTTCTCTTGACAACCAATCAGGTCAAGCTCCTGACGTTATGATGGCTCCATACGACCGTGTAGGTAGCCTTGGTACTGACGGACAACTTTCAGAAGTGAAATTGAGCGACGGTGCTAAAACAGATGATAAAACTAAATCTCTTGTAACAGCTGCTGACGGTAAAGTTTACGGTGCTCCTGCCGTTATCGAGTCACTTGTTATGTACTACAACAAAGACTTGGTAAAAGAAGCTCCAAAAACATTTGCTGACTTGGAAAACCTTGCTAAAGATAGCAAATACGCATTCGCTGGAGAAGATGGAAAAACTTCTGCTTTCCTAGCTGACTGGACAAACTTCTACTTTGCATACGGACTTCTTGCTGGTAACGGCGGTTACGTATTCGGACAAAACGGTAAAGACGCTAAAGACATCGGTCTTGCAAACGACGGCGCTATCAAAGGTGTAGAATACGCTAAAACTTGGTATGAAAAATGGCCTAAAGGTATGCAAGATACTGAAGGAGCTGGAAACCTAATCCAAACTCAATTCCAAGAAGGTAAAACAGCTGCTATCATCGATGGACCTTGGAAAGCTCAAGCCTTCAAAGACGCTAAAGTAAACTACGGTGTTGCAACTATCCCAACTCTTCCAAACGGAAAAGACTACGCAGCATTTGGTGGTGGTAAAGCTTGGATCATCCCATCAAGCACTAAGAACCTTGAAGTTGCTCAAAAATTTGTAGACTTCCTTGTTTCAACTGAACAACAAAAAGCCTTCTACGATAAAACTAATGAAATCCCAGCTAACACTGAAGCTCGTTCATACGCTGAAGGTAAAAATGATGAGTTGACAACAGCTGTTATCAAACAGTTCAAGAACGCTCAACCAATGCCAAACATCTCTCAAATGTCAGCTGTTTGGGACCCAGCTAAAACAATGTTGTTTGAAGCTGTGAGCGGTAAGAAAGATGCTAAGACAGCTGCAAACGATGCTGTAACATTGATCAAAGAAACAATCAAACAAAAATTTGGTGAATAAGAAATTTGTTCAAGGGGGGTGGAAATCAAATCCCCCTTTGAATTTATCAATAGAAAACATATATAGTTTATGTTTTAACTAGAAACCAGTATCCTATGAAAGGAGTTATTATGGAAAAGCAACAACCTAGTAAAGCAGCCCTGCTGTCTATCATTCCTGGGTTAGGACAGATTTACAATAAACAAAAAGCCAAAGGTTTTATCTTCCTTGGTGTAACCATCGTATTTATCCTTTATTTCCTAGCACTTGCAGCCCCTGAATTGAGCAATCTTATCACTCTTGGTGACAAGCCAGGTCGTGACAATTCCCTCTTCATGCTGATTCGTGGTGCCTTCCATTTAATCTTTGTAGTTGTTTATGTACTCTTTTATTTCGCAAATATCAAAGATGCACATACAACTGCCAAACACATTAACAATGGCATACCAGTAGCACTTACCTTTAAAGAAATGGTCAAAGGAATCTATGAAAATGGCTTCCCTTACCTCTTGATCATTCCATCTTATGTTGCCATGACTTTTGCGATCATCTTCCCAGTTATCGTAACTTTGATGATTGCCTTTACTAACTATGACTTCCAACACTTGCCACCAAACAAATTGTTGGACTGGGTTGGTTTAACGAACTTTACGAACATCTGGAGTTTGAGTACCTTCCGTTCTGCCTTCGGTGCCGTTCTTTCTTGGACTATCATCTGGGCTTTAGCTGCCTCAACTTTACAGATCGTCATTGGTATCTTCACAGCTATCATTGCTAACCAACCATTTATCAAAGGAAAACGTATCTTTGGTGTTATTTTCCTTCTTCCTTGGGCTGTCCCAGCCTTCATCACTATCTTGACATTCTCAAACATGTTTAATGATAGTGTCGGTGCTATTAACACTCAAGTATTGCCAATCTTGGCTAAATTCCTTCCTTTCCTTGATGGTGCTCTTATTCCTTGGAAAACAGACCCAACTTGGACTAAGATTGCCTTGATTATGATGCAAGGTTGGCTTGGATTCCCATACATCTACGTTTTGACTTTGGGTATCTTGCAATCTATTCCTAACGACCTTTACGAAGCAGCTTATATTGACGGTGCCAATGCTTGGCAAAAATTCCGCAACATCACTTTCCCAATGATCTTGGCCGTTGCGGCACCTACTTTGATTAGCCAATACACCTTCAACTTTAACAACTTCTCTATCATGTACCTCTTCAATGGTGGAGGACCTGGTAGTGTCGGAGGTGGAGCTGGTTCAACCGATATCTTGATCTCATGGATCTACCGTTTGACAACAGGTACATCTCCTCAATACTCAATGGCGGCAGCTGTTACCTTGATTATCTCTATCATTGTCATCTCAATCTCTATGATCGCATTCAAGAAACTACACGCATTTGATATGGAGGATGTCTAAGATGAATAACTCAATTAAACTCAAACGTAGACTGACTCAAACCCTTACTTACCTCTACTTAATTGGCCTATCAATCGTGATTATCTATCCACTTTTGATTACCATCATGTCAGCCTTTAAAGCAGGTAACGTCTCAGCCTTTAAACTAGATACTAATATCGACCTCAATTTTGATAACTTTAAAGGCCTCTTCACTGAAACCTTGTACGGTACTTGGTACCTCAATACTTTGATTATCGCCTTGATTACCATGGTTGTTCAAACAAGTATCATCGTACTTGCTGGTTATGCCTACAGCCGTTACAACTTCTTGGCTCGTAAACAAAGTTTGGTCTTCTTCTTGATTATCCAAATGGTGCCAACAATGGCCGCTTTGACAGCCTTCTTCGTTATGGCACTTATGTTGAACGCCCTTAACCACAGCTGGTTCCTCATCTTCCTCTACGTTGGTGGTGGTATCCCGATGAATGCTTGGCTCATGAAAGGCTACTTCGATACAGTGCCAATGTCTCTAGACGAATCTGCAAAACTAGACGGTGCAGGACACTTCCGTCGCTTCTGGCAAATTGTTCTTCCACTTGTTCGCCCAATGGTTGCCGTACAAGCTCTCTGGGCCTTCATGGGACCTTTCGGAGACTACATCCTCTCTAGTTTCTTGCTTCGTGAGAAAGAATACTTTACTGTTGCCGTAGGTCTCCAAACCTTCGTTAGCAATGTGAAAAACATGAAGATTGCCTACTTCTCAGCAGGTGCTATCCTCATCGCCCTTCCAATCTGTATTCTCTTCTTCTTCCTACAAAAGAACTTTGTTTCAGGACTTACAAGTGGTGGCGACAAGGGATAATTTATCCCCGCCACCCTTTTTCATTTTGAAGCTTGTGACTATAAAAATATCCTTACAACAAGCAATTTGTCTCCTAGACTTGAAATAAAGCGCATTTCTCTATATAATAATACTCATATAGAAAACACCTTTTAGAAAGATACAAATGCTTCCATATCCATTTTCCTATTTTTCAAGTATTTGGGGATTTCGTAAGCCCCTATCCAAACGTTTCGGACTCAACTGGTTTCAGCTTCTCTTTACCAGTATCTTCCTTATCAGCTTGTCCATGGTACCCATTGCCATCCAAAACAGCTCACAGGAGACTTATCCGCTAGAAACCTTTATCGATAATGTCTATGAACCATTGACAGATGAGGTTGTCCAGGATCTCTCTGAACATGCTAAAATTGTTGATGGTAAATTTACTTATACAGGAACAGCTAGTCAAGCCCCTTCTCTTTTAATCGGTCCAAGTCAAAGCAAGGAATTACCTAAGGACTTGCAACTGCATTTCGATACGAATGAGCTCGTCATCAGCAAGGAAAGTAAAGAACTGACCCGTGTCTCTTACCTAGCGATCGAAACTGAGAGTTTCAAAAGTAAAGATAGCTTGACCCAAGCAATTTCTAAAGACTGGTACCAGCAGAATCGTGTCTATATCAGTCTCTTCCTAGTTCTCGGTGCAAGCTTCCTATTTGGTTTGAATTTCTTTATCGTCTCTCTAGGAGCTAGTCTTCTCCTTTATATCACTAAGAAATCACGCCTCTTTTCATTTAGGACCTTTAAAGAGTGCTACCATTTTATCTTGAACTGTTTAGGATTACCAACTCTAATTACGCTTATTTTGGGACTCTTTGGCCAAAATATGACAACCCTCATCACCGTACAAAACATTCTTTTTGTTCTGTATCTGGTCACTATCTTTTATAAAACGCATTTCCGTGATCCAGATTACCATAAATAGGAGATTTTTATGCCCGTTACGATTAAAGACGTGGCCAAGGCTGCTGGTGTTTCGCCTTCAACCGTAACCCGTGTTATTCAAAACAAATCAACCATTAGCGACGAAACAAAAAAACGCGTTCGCAAGGCTATGAAGGAGCTCAATTACCACCCTAACCTTAATGCTCGTAGCTTGGTAAGTAGCTATACTCAGGTTATCGGCTTGGTCCTTCCTGACGACTCAGATGCCTTCTATCAAAATCCTTTCTTTCCATCAGTCCTACGTGGCATCTCTCAAGTCGCATCTGAAAACCACTATGCCATTCAGATAGCAACAGGTAAAGATGCCAAAGAGCGTCTTAAAGCTATTTCTCAGATGGTCTATGGTAAGCGTGTAGATGGTTTGATTTTCCTCTATGCCCAAGAAGAGGACCCTTTGGTTAAGTTAGTAGCAGACGAGCAATTTCCTTTCCTTATCTTAGGTAAATCTCTATCTCCCTTCATTCCACTTGTCGATAATGACAATGTCCAAGCTGGTTTTGATGCGACAGAGTATTTCATCAAAAAAGGATGCAAGCGAATTGCCTTTATCGGAGGTACTAAGCGACTCTTCGTAACACAAGACCGTCTGACAGGTTACGAGCTAGCTCTAAAACAATACCAACTTCCTCTCGATACTAATCTGACTTACTTTGCTACTGAATTTCTTGAAGATAATGGTTATCGCTTTAGTAGACTTCTCTTCAAACACGATCCAAATATTGACGCTATTATTACCATTGATAGTCTCCTTGCTGCAGGGGTCTGTGATTACATCGCAAAACACCAACTGGATGTCCCTGTCCTCAGCTTCGACTCAGTCAATCCCAAGCTCAACTTGGCAGCCTATGTCGATATCAATAGTTTGGAGCTTGGTCGTGTTTCCTTTGAAACTATTCTCCAGATCATCAATGATGCTAAAAGCAATAAACAAATTTGTTATCGCCAGTTGATTGGACATAAAATTGTTGAAAAATAAAAACCAGCTCGCGCTGGTTTTTTAGTTACTAATTTTCTGTTTCAACGAATCGTCCCAAAATATGAACATTCTCAGATACAGAGACAAAGGCACCTGGGTCCACCTGTTTCATAATCTGTTTAAATTCATTAAACTCTGCACGTGTAATGACAGTGATTAAAACTGCCTTTCTTTCGTGATTATAGGTTCCTTCTGCATCGTGGATCATGGTTGCTCCGCGGTGCAATTTTTTATGGATTTTTTCAATAACCTTCACTGGATGATTGGTCACAATCATAGCCTGCATGCGTTTTTGCTTGGTAAAGACCGCGTCTGTCACCCGGCTAGAGACAAAGATGGTAATCATAGAGTAAAGAGCGTATTTCCAACCAAAGGTCAAACCCGCTATCAGCATGATAGTCCCATTTACCAAGAAAGAAATACTACCGACATTCCTCCCCGTTTTCTTGCGAATGGTCAGACTGACAATATCCGTCCCACCACTGGAGATATTATTGCGAAGAGCAAAACCAATCCCCAAGCCCATGACAACACCCCCAAAAAGGGCATTGATAATGGGATCCTCAGTCAAGGTCGCCACAGGCACAAACTGGATAAAGAAGGAACTCATGGATACCGTGATGAAGGTAAAGACGGTGAACTTATGCCCAATCTGATACCAAGCCAAGACCATCAAAGGAAAATTAATGGCGTAAAAGGTTAGCGAAATCGGGATATGAAAACCAAACCAGTGATTACTCAAGGCAGAGATAATCTGTGCCAGACCTGTCGCACCACTCGAATACACATGACCTGGTTGGAAAAAGAAATTGACCGCTACTGCTGATAAAAATCCATAGACCAGAGAGGCCGAAATCTTCTCATCATATTTTTCGCGAGAGATGCTTTGTAAGACACGTAAAATTTTTATCTGATGAGCAAAGCGGCGCAGATAATAGCGCCACCGCTTAATTCGTTTTGCTTGTTTCATCTTCTTCTACTTGTAAGCTGAGTTCCTCTAGTTGTTTGAGAGCTACTGTTGAAGGAGCTTGTGTCATTGGGTCACTTGCCTTATTGTTCTTAGGGAAGGCAATAACTTCACGAATATTTTCTTCTCCTGCTAAGAGCATGACAAATCGGTCAAGCCCGATAGCCAAGCCACCGTGTGGTGGGAAACCATAGTCCATGGCTTCAAGAAGGAAACCAAACTGGTCATTTGCTTCTTCGGCTGAGAAACCAAGAGCCTTGAACATACGTTCTTGAAGGTCTTTTTGGTTGATACGAAGGCTACCACCACCAAGCTCATAACCGTTCAAGACGATATCGTAAGCAATGGCACGAACCTTCGCCAAATCACCTTCTAATTCGTGAGCAGTCTCTTCCTGTGGAAGCGTGAATGGATGGTGGGCGCTCATGTAGCGGCCTTCTTCTTCAGACCATTCAAACATTGGCCAGTCAACCACCCAAAGGAAGTTGAATTTATCACTATCAATCAAACCAAGCTCTTTGGCAATACGTCCACGAAGGGCACCAAGCGTTGCATTGGCCACTTCAAGCGTATCTGCCACAAAGAGAACCAAGTCCTTGTCTTCAAGAGCAAGCGCTGTTGTCAATTCTGCTTGGATGCTAGTCAAGAACTTGGCAACTGGTCCGTTTAATTCTCCATCAACCACCTTGACCCAAGCAAGACCTTTGGCACCATACTGTTTGGCTACTTCGGTCATCTTGTCGATGTCTTTACGTGAATAGTTGTCCGCAGCTCCTTTGACCACAATTGCTTTTACAGCAGGTGCTTCTGAAAAGACTTTAAAGTCTACACCTTTGACTACTGCTGTCAGGTCCTGAAGCAACATGTCAAAACGGGTATCTGGCTTGTCAGAACCGTAAAGAGCCATAGCATCATCATATTTCATACGAGGAAATGGAAGCGTCACTTCGATGCCTTTAGTTTCTTTCATCACGCGCGCAATCAAACCTTCTGTGATATCTTGGATTTCTTGCTCAGTAAGGAAAGATGTTTCCAAGTCAACCTGTGTGAACTCAGGCTGGCGGTCACCACGCAAGTCCTCGTCACGGAAACATTTAACGATTTGGTAGTAACGGTCAAAACCAGCATTCATCAAGAGCTGTTTCGTGATTTGTGGACTTTGAGGAAGAGCGTAAAAATGCCCTTTATTAACACGAGACGGCACCAAATAGTCACGCGCCCCTTCAGGAGTTGACTTAGAAAGGAATGGTGTCTCCACGTCGATAAACTCCAACTCATCCAAGTAATTGCGAATAGAGTGGGTCACTTTAGCACGAAGTTTGAGGTTTTCCAGCATCTCTGGACGACGAAGGTCAAGGTAACGGTAACGCAAACGTGTATCGTCATTGGCCTCAATGCCATCCTTAATCTCAAATGGGGTTGTCTTAGCTGTATTAAGCACTGTCAGAGCTGTCACGTTTAACTCAACCGCACCAGTTGGCAACTTATCATTGGCTTGCTCACGAGCAGCGACCTGTCCAGTCACCTCGATAACAAATTCACTACGAAGGCTTTCAGCTGTTGCCATAACCTCTGCAGATACTTTTTCAGGATTGATAACCAACTGCATGATTCCTTCACGGTCACGAAGGTCGATAAAGATCAAACCACCCAAGTCACGACGACGGCCAACCCATCCTTTCAAGGTTATTTCTTGTCCGATGTGTTCCTCACGAACACGACCAGCATACATACTACGTTTCATTGTTTCTCTCCTCTTTTATTCTGTTACTATTTTACCATAAAAGCGCAGGCTCTTCATGAAAATCATCAGAAAAGTTTGCCAGTCTTTAAAAATCAAGTGAAGACTCTAAAAATTGACGCCCATACAAAAATCCGATGAAGTTCACCGGACTCTTTTATTTTGAATTGTTGCCTGCTTTACGTTTTTCAGCAATTTCAGCTGCCTTTCGAGGCAAGACAATCTCCGTTGTGTAAGCTGTCCCAAAGCGCAAGACACCTGCAATAGGGGCAAAGACAACTGCTAGATAGTTGTAGAAGAAATCGCCCTTAAAGGCATAAGCTAGCGCCCCAATGATGAAAAATAGAACAACTGCTTGAATCACTGCTAATAAAATTACTCGTTTCATGTGACCTCCTGACTCTATTATAGCATGAGAATCATCAAAAAGCTGACTAAATTATTCAAAGCGTGGAGAGAAATACTGTAGACCAGACCTTTTCTGCTAATATAAGCCAAGCCCAAACTAAAACCAAGGCTAAAATAGACAAAAAATTGTTGCACATCACCTGGGAAATGACCTAAGGCAAACAAAACACTAGATACCAGAAGGAAAAGCAGAGTTTGTTTACTATTGTCCTGCTTAGGAAAGAGGTAGCGTGCTAACATCCCTCTAAAGATAAGTTCTTCCGTCAAAGGAGCAAAAATAACGACCGCAAAGAATGAGAAAAGTGGTTGAGACAAGGTCAAGTCTATCGCTATTTGCTGATTTACTGAAGGATCATTTGGCAAGAAAAACTGGATAACCAGAGATAAGAACCAAACCAAGGCAGGAAGCCAAATAAATCGGTTGAAGCCACTCTTCTCAATACGAACAGGACCTTTCTGATACCATTTGTAAATACCGTACACATAAACTCCAGCCAAGGCCACATAGAGCAAGGTCACAGCATAGGGTGAAGCGCCTAAGGCAAGCGACGTAGTCGCGAGTACCTGAATGAAGCCATAGATGAATAAAAAGGATAGAATGGCTAGAAGAAACCAGCCAAGGTTTTTAAGTAGTTTCATAAAGTTCTCCTATCTTGCTTTATAGCTGTTTTTCAATACAAAGAGGTTTGCTATCCCTAACACAAGTACCCAGGCAAGTAACATACCGATGTTAGAAAAAGATATTTCTCCACCTTTTTTATTTAAAAGATTTACAATAGGACCAACGAACGAGTAATCCAACACTTTCTGAATCGTATCATTTTGAAGAGCAATCATGGGCAAAACAGAGACGATAAACATAGGAAAGATACTATAAACTTGCGCTTTAGACTGAGTATCTGACACCGCACCGATTAGAAGGTTGAGAAAAATAACACTAATAGTTGCTAGAATCAAATAGATAACATAGGCAACTAAATAACCCGATACATCTACTTTAAGATAGACTGGTAGTAAAATCATTCCAAGCAACATAATCAACAAAGGGAGGACGAGCATACTAATAGTATATTCTGTTGCTGTCACACCACTTAGGATGAGTGATTTAAGATTGCGCTTTTCCTTATCTTCTGCCATCATAATCGATACCATATAACCACTTCCCATGCTCAAGACCATAGTCAAACTCATAGAAAGGAGAAACGTACTCAATTCTCCATTCTTATTCATGAATGCATTATATAGAACAGCCAGTCCAAAAGGCAACAATAGAGTCGCCAACAAAGTTGAATTGCTGATAAGAACTTGTAATCTTAACCATAGTAGGGCATTTAATTTTCTAAACATCTAACTTTTCTCCTGTCAATCTGATAAAGATTTCTTCTAGAGTTGGCTCACAAGAGTGAACCACCATCAAATCTGTCGTGTCTAAATGTGGTAATTCTTCAAATGGAACTATCTGTTCTCGTCCATCATTATAAACCACACGTACTTTCTTATCCACATGGTACTTCTGGATAATATCTTGTGGACTTCCATACTCTATTAAGTTCCCCTTATTCAAAAGAGATAAGCGATCACAAAGCAGAGTTGCTTCATTCATATCATGCGTGGTCAGAAAGATAGTTGTCCCCGCTTGCTTTAATTCTTGAAGTAGGGTATGAATCATCTTAGATGTTGTAGGGTCTAAGCCACTGGTTGGCTCATCTAGAAAGAGAATCTTAGGTGCATTAAGAAGGGCACGAGCCAAGAACATTCGTTGTTTCATTCCTGTAGATAGTTTTTCTGCGATAATATCTTTAGCATCTGCCAATCCAACCTGTTGGAGCACCTGATTTACTCTATCTGACTTGAGACCATATAACTTAGCGTAGATGAGCAAATTTTTGTAAAGACTCATCTTTTCATAAAAACCACTGCCATCACTAACAATACCAATTTGTTCCAAATCATTTGAAGTTAAATCTTGAGAATTCTTGCCTAGCAAAACTGTTTTACCTTGATCTGCAGCCAACTGACCTGTCAAGACATTGATCATGGTTGTTTTACCTGAGCCAGAAGGGCCAAGAAAACCAAAGATTTCACCTTCCTTAATCTCAAAAGAAATCTGATGAAGAGCTTTTTTGCTCCCAAAACTTTTGCTTACATTTTCAACACGAATCATAGAAACTCCTTTATTTGAAATAACGTTTCACCATAGGCAACTGCACCACATTGATATAAACATGGATTGCTCCAACAAGCAAGAAGGCTAGTAGCTGAATCTCTCCTGTCAAGAAAGAAATGATAAAAAGAAAAATATATAAGACTGGTAAGACATAGTTATTTAATTGGAATAAAATTCGAAAACTCTGTTCCAAATTAGCCTGACGCTCCCCTTCATCATAAGAATTAATATAGTTCAAGACCTCCTTTGGTGTAGAGAAAAGATCCAAATCAAACTGACGAACAATCGCAATTGTTTTAGAAAGATATTTTTGACTCTGCAAGAACAGCACTAATTCCAAAAAGGAAAGGGAAAATGTTATACGACTTACATCGAGTACAATTACTTCACTACCTGAGATGACAAGAGCCAATAAAATCGCTACACTTGTAATATTAGAAGTAATGTTTCCAAACTCAAGATTACGATACATTTGCACATAATAGGTTTCATTCAGATCATCATCCATTTCCTCTTGATACAAGGAGTGAAATTTTCTGCTTTTCTTTAAGAAATTGAACGTCAAAACAATGCCAACGAAACCTAATAGTAAACAAATAGCTGATATCCATGGTATCAAAATTTTTACATCTAACATAATTCCGTGGAATTCGGCACCAGCCTTCAACATATCTACAAACATGTACAAAAAAACTCCCAAGACAAAAGGAATTAAAAATAACAAGCCATGTTTCTTTTTCATATTCATTCTCCTTTTTCACTTGCTAAATTGTTTGCTTTCTTTTCAATCCATTCAATTACTGGTATGAGAGCAAAGTAGGCCCAAATAAATTGGTCACTTTGATACGTATTAAACCAGCCTAAGTCTATCCCAATCAATAGAAATACGCTGACTAATAGAGCTATAGAAACTATATAATAGATCACTTTATACTTGTTCATCACTCGTCCTCCTCCAAACGAAATACCGATTCGACTGTTTCGTTGAAAATCTGAGATATTTTCAGGGCAATTACAATGGACGGGGTATATTCGTCCCGTTCTAATAGACTGATGGTCTGCCTGGAAACCCCTGCCAGCTTGGCCAGGTCGGTTTGATTGAGACCATCACGAGCCCGAAGCTCTTTTAGACGATTTTTTAGTTGCATGTTACACACCTACTCTCCGTCAAATTCAACGGCTTGGATATCCTCAATACGTTGCAACTTGAATTTTTCTTTCCCATTTTTATCAACATGACGTAGTTTGACCCATTCCTCATCAACATCCACAACTTCCCATAAAGATGTTCCAAACACTTGTCCAACGATTGTTGGATTTTTCCCAATTAATTCTTGCAATAATCTTGACATTTCTATATTTCCTTTCTCTTTTCTCTCGATTACCTTTAACCTCTTCTCTAACCGCTTGATTTTTTTAGATTGACTACTATAAATCAAGACGAGAAAAGGTAAAAAAATCCATACCCACATGTGGCTCCCTCCTATTTCTTAACTTGAATTTATTGTAACACATCTTTTTCTTTTTGACAAGTATATTTGTCAAAAAGTTTATGATTTTTGTCATTTTGCAAAAGAAAAAGGTCAGGGATAAAATCCGGCTCTATAATATTTGTAGTGGGTAAATCCCCTATGGATATTATGGAGCCTATTTTGTTGTAGAAAAAAAGTCCCA
>NZ_JALDVV010000017.1:0-42374 GCF_023110375.1 Streptococcus mitis
ATCAAAAAAGAAAGGACAAATTTCGTCCTTTCTAGATCTTAGCTTTTATTCAACCCACTACAGTTGACAAAGAGCCTGAAATCGAGCCCTCTGAATGAATGTAAGAAACGTTTCATTCCATTTTTTTCAATTATTAGAAATTAACCTTTTAATGTAGATAAAGATTGCTTTACAATCTATATCTGTCAACTAAAAAGATCCCCTGGACTATAATGATGATTACTTCGTAATCCTCATCCACCGACTAAAACAATCCAGTGGATTTGATAATTGCTTCGCAATCTTCATCCGCCGACTAAAAAGGTCCCCCGGACCTTTTTAGCCACCTAGATATGCTTTTCTGACTTCTTCTGATGAAGCGAGTTCTTTTCCTGTTCCTGATAGAACGATTTTCCCTGTTTCCAATACATAGCCTCGGTCAGAGATTGCGAGTGCTTTATTGGCATTTTGTTCAATCAAGAGGACGGTTGTTCCTTGTTTCTGGATGTCTTGAATGATATCAAAAATCTCTTGGATAAAGATTGGGGCAAGTCCCATTGATGGTTCATCTAAAAGAAGAAGTTTTGGTGTTGACATGAGGGCGCGTCCCATGGCAAGCATTTGCTGTTCTCCCCCTGAAAGAGTAGCTGCATCTTGGTTCTTCCGTTCTTCAAGACGAGGAAAGCGTGAGAAAACTTTCTTCAAGTTGGCTTGATTTTCTTCACGGTTTTTCTTTAAGAAAGCTCCCATTTCAAGATTTTCCATAACAGTTAAGCCAGGAAAGACGTGGCGTCCTTCTGGAACTTGTGAAAGACCACCTGCCACGATTTTTTGAGCTGGCATTTTTTGGATTTCTTGACCTAAAAATTCAATCTTTCCTGAACTCGGTCTAACCAAACCAGACAAGGTACGGAGAATGGTTGTCTTACCTGCACCATTGGCACCGATAAGGGAAACAACCTCTCCTTCATTTACTTCAAAGCTTACATCACGGACTGCTTGGATCATACCGTAATGCACAGAAAGATTATCAACTTTTAACATAGACATTAGGCTTCACCTCCTAGATAAGCTTCGATAACGCGTTTATTGGTCTTAATTTCGTCTGGAGTTCCCTGAGCAATCAAACGACCATATTCAAGTACGTAGATACGTTCTGTCACTTCCATGACCAGATTCATATCGTGTTCAATCAGCATGATCGTAATCTTAAATTCATCTTTGATACGACGAATTAACTCAGTCAATTCGGCTGTTTCCTGTGGGTTCATACCTGCTGCTGGTTCATCTAAAAAGAGAATTTTAGGTTCCGTAGCGAGAGCACGAACAATTTCCAAACGACGTTGTTGTCCGTAGGCAAGATTTTTAGCAAGAGTTTCTGCATCACCATCTAAATCAAAGATTTTCAACAATTCCAAAGCCTTAGCCTTTAATTCTTTTTCACTCTTGTAAAAAGCTGGTAAGCGTAAGAAACTAGCAAAAACATGTTGTTTGTGATGGTTGCCAAAAGCAATCAAAACATTGTCCAAAACTGTTAAATCTTTAAAGAGACGGATATTTTGGAATGTACGTCCAAGTCCCAAAGAAGCAATCTTATAAGGTGACTTTCCATTCAAAAGGTGACCATCTAGTGTTACTGTTCCCTCACTTGGTTCATAAACACCTGTCAAGAGATTGAAAAGGGTGGTTTTACCAGCTCCATTTGGACCGATTAGTCCAACCAATTCCCCTTCGTTCAATTCAAGAGTCACATCTCCAACAGCTGTTAGACCGCCAAAATGTTTGGTTAACTGTTTTACTTCAAGTAATGCCATTAGTTTTGTTCCTCCTTCTTAGATTTTTTAAAGAAACGTGATAGGCTCAATTCCCATGTCCCAAGTAGTCCACCTGGTCTGAAAATCATTACCAATACCAAGGCCAAAGCATAAATAATCATACGCACACTAGCAACATCTTGGAGAAGCATATTCAAAATTCCAAGAACAATAGCTGAAACAATAGCACCTGTAATGGAACCAAGTCCACCAAAGACAACAATGATCAAAACGTTGATTGAGTTGATGAAAGTGTAATCTTTCGGTACAACTGAACCGATAAATCCTGCCTGAAGTGACCCTGCAATACTTGCAGTAATAGCACCAAAGACGAAGGCGATGATTTTAATCTTAGTCGTATTAACCCCAACTGACTCAGCAGCGATTTCATCCTCACGAACAGAGAGAGTTGAACGACCAATTGGACTACGCAAAAAGTTCAAGGTTGCAATGGTTGTAATCACGACAAAGAAGTAAACCATTTGCCAGGTTGTAAAGTTAGGAATTCCCAAGATACCTGCTGCACCATTTGTAAGGCTTCCACCATTGATGATAAAGATACGGATAATTTCAGAAACACCGAGAGTTGCTACCGCAAGGTAATCCCCCTTCAAGCGTAAGGTTGGAATTCCGACAAGCAAGGCAACTGCTCCTGAAAGCAAAGCACCTAACAGCATGGCTCCAAAGAAGGCACCGTAGGTTGGTGATTTAGAACCAATAATAGCAGCGGCATAGGCACCAATCGCCATGAAACCAGCATGACCAAGTGAAAATTGGCCTGAAAAACCAACGATTAAGTTGAGACCAACAGCCAGAATAATATTAATTCCGATTTGTTGTAAAATCTGTACATAGAATAGATTGAGTACTCCGACTGAAACCAATACACTAATCAAGCCATAGCCAGCTAACAAAAGGAGTAACCATAGAATATTAACTTTTAAATTTTCTTTCATCGTTTACACCTTCTCTTTCACATTTTTACCAAGGATACCAGCTGGGCGGACAATCAAGATCAACAACAAGATTCCATAAACAATAGCATCACGGAAGTCTGACATTCCAAAGGCTGTCGCAAAGGTTTCCAATAGACCAATCACAAAACCACCAAGAGCTGCACCAGGAATAATTCCGATACCACCAAGTACTGCGGCAACGAAAGATTTAAGACCTGGAGTAACTCCCATCAAAGGCTCAAGAGAGTTATAATAGAGGGCAATCAGAACACCAGCCGCACCCGCAAGAGCTGACCCCAAAGCGAAGGTAAAGCTGATAGTACGGTTTACATTGATCCCCATCAATTGCGCCGCATCGCTATCTACGGATACTGCACGCATGGCTTTCCCCATCTTAGTCTTTTGGACAATGACTTGTAACAAAATCATCAAAATCAAGGAAATGGCCAAAATCATTAACTGCACGTTTGTTAGGCTAACTGGTCCCAAATCATAGCGAACTGTTTGAATCGCTTGAGGGAAGGCACGGGTATTAGCACCAACCAGATAGACCATCCCATATTCCAATAGGAAAGAAACCCCAATAGCTGTAATCAAAACAGCAATACGAGTAGAGTGACGCAAAGGTCGGTAAGCAAGGAACTCAATCACGACACCAAGAATGGCTGTCGCTAACATAGCTACAATAAGAGCTACAAAGAAATTCATTTGGAAAGAATTAATCAAGAAATAACCGATAAAGGCTCCCATCATATAAATATCACCGTGGGCGAAGTTGATGAGCTTGATAATTCCGTAAACCATGGTATATCCTAGGGCTAACAGCGCATAAACACTACCTAGAATCAAACCATTTACTAGTTGTTGGAGCATAAGATTCACTCTTTCTATTTATAATTTCGAGGGTTTTCCCTCACTTTTTATAAGTTCTTATACTCAATAAAAATCAAAGAGCAAACTAGGAAACTAGCCACAGGCTGTACTTGAGTACGGCAAGGCGACGTTGACGCAGTTTGAATTTGATTTTTGAAGAGTATTAAACATCGAAACAGGGAGTGAGTCAAAGGCTCATTCCCTATTTCAACATTTTCTATTATGGTTTTACAACTTCTGCTGCTTCAACCTTACCATTGTTCATGGTCATCATGTAAGCAGTTTTGACTGTGTTGTGGTCTGCATCGAAGCTTGTTTGACCAGTTACACCTTCAAAATCTTTTGTTTTAGCAAGGTTATCCTTGATTTCGCCAGAGTTTTTAGCACCTTTTGCTGCGTTTGCTACAAGGTGAACTGAGTCATAAGCCAAGGCTGCAAATGTTGAAGGCTCTTCGTTGTACTTAGCACGGTAAGCATCAAGGAAAGCTTTTGCTTTAGCTGAAACTTCTACAGTAGTTGAGAAGCCTGAGATAAAGTAGATGTTTGATGCTTTTTCAGGAGTTGCTTGTTGTACAAACTCTTCACCGTTGAATCCATCACCACCAACGATTGGTTTGTCAATTCCCATACCACGCGCTTGGTTTACAATTTTACCAGCTTCAGTGTAGTAACCAGGAACGATGATAGCATCAAAATCTTTCCCTTTCATTTTTGTAAGGGCTGCTTGGAAGTCTGTGTCACCTGCTACGAAAGTTTCATCTGCAACGATTTCACCTTTGTAAGCTTCACGGAAGGCTTTGGCAATACCTTTAGCATAGTCGCTAGCATTATCAGTGTAAAGAACAACTTTCTTAGCTTGCAATTTTTCAGAAACATAGTTTGAGATAATTTTTCCTTGGAAGCTATCTTGGAAAGTTCCGATAAAGAGGTAATCTTGACCTTTAGTCAATCCATCTTGAGTCGCACTTGGCGAAATCAATGGAACACCTGCTTTTGTAGCGTTAGCTACCGCAGCTGCAGTTGCACCAGATGTCGCAGGTCCTACGATTGCTGATACTTTAGATTGGGTTACAAGGTTAGTTGTTACTGAAGCCGCCTCAGCTGTTTCAGACTTGTTATCTTTATCGACTACTTCGATTTGTTTTCCATCGATACCACCTGCAGCATTGATTTCATCAACGGCAAGTTGGGCACCTTTTTGTTCAGATGTACCGTAGGCTGCTACGGCACCAGTTTCTTCAAAGTTAAATCCAATTTTGATTGTCTTTTCATCTACTGAATTACCAGCAGCGTTTGACGCTCCAGACTTCACTTCTCCACAGGCTGCAAGAAGTGCTACACTTGCAAGCGCCACAAACGATAGGGCAAATTTTTTCTTCATCTTTTTTGTCTCCTTATTCTTAAATAAATAGCATGTTAAGAATATACCGAATTATCAGAAAATTGTCAACACTTTTCTTAGACTTTTTCGATGATAACGTTTTCCTCTCGATAAAGATTGCCCACAAAGGGTGTTTCCAACTCTTGGATATGACAAACTCTAACTTTTTTTATAAATTTTTCCTTGCCCAAGCGCCCGACCAATTGCTCCACTTCTTGAGTTGGAACATAAAGCTGTAAGTAACGATGTTTCTTGGAATGATAGGTAATATCTCCATAATCCTGCAGTTTTTTGGCATCACGATTATAGTAAAGATAGATAATCAAGCCAGATCGATTGACTTTTTCAAACATGATAAATCCTCTTTCTAAGAAATCTCTCCCTATTATACCAAAAAAAGCAAACCCAGTCGAGTTTGCCTTCTATCACCATTAATTCAATGAATTGTTGGCCATGATTTCATCAATAAAGCCATATTCAAGTGTTTCCTGGGCGCTCATCCAGTTATCTCGTTCTGCATCTGCATGGACTTTTTCGATTGACTGACCTGAATTTTCAGCCAAGATTTTTTCCAAAGTATTACGAGTTTTAAGCAAGTGTTCTGCAGCAATCGCCATATCGGTTTGTTGAGTACCACCACCTGTACCACCCATTGGTTGGTGGATCATATACTCTGCATTTGGAAGCATGAAACGTTTGCCTTTTGCTCCACTTGACGCGATGACAGTCCCCATAGATGCAGCCATCCCCATAACGATAGTTTGGACATCTGCCTTGATAAAGTTCATGGTATCAACGATTGCTAAACCAGCTGAAACGGAACCACCAGGTGTATTGACATAAAGGTAAATATCTTTTGTACTATCTTGGGCATCCAAGAAAAGCAACTGGGCAATAACAGAGTTAGCCATATTGTCTTCAACTGGACCTGTCAGCATAATGATGCGGTCTTTAAGAAGACGTGAGTAAATATCGTAGGAACGTTCTCCACGGCTTGTTTGTTCAATAACTACAGGAATCATTCAATTCTCCTTTTGAGTTTTAATTTTGTTGGTCAAATGACTGAAGATAAGACTATTATAATATCTTGGTCAAAAAAGGTCAAATTTTTGCTCTGTTTTCATCAGACAGAAACAAAAATTCAACCTCCTTTCACGACTGGAAATTCTTTTCCAATTCATTCTTCTTTTCGATTTTATTTCGTACCGAACAAGCGGTCTCCAGCATCCCCAAGACCTGGAACGATATAACCATGTTCGTTCAAGCGTTCATCCAAGGCTGCTGTAAAGATTTCTACATCTGGATGAGCTTCTTGAAGGGCTTTTACACCTTCTGGAGCAGATACAAGGCAGACAAATTTGATATTTGACGCGCCACGTTTTTTAAGGGAGTCAACAGCTAAGATTGCTGAGCCACCTGTTGCTAACATTGGGTCTACGACAAAAATTTGACGTTGGTCAATATCCTCAGGCAATTTCACCAAGTACTCAACTGGTTGAAGTGTTTCTTCATCACGGTACATACCGATGTGACCAACTTTAGCAGCTGGAACCAAACTCAAGAGACCATCAACCATCCCGATACCTGCACGCAAGATTGGAACGATGGCCAATTTCTTACCTGCCAATTGTTTTTGAACTGTTTTTGTAATTGGTGTTTCGATCTCCACATCTTCTAGTGGAAGATCACGAAGTACTTCATACCCCATCAACATTGCAATCTCATCTACTAGCTCACGGAAAGCTTTTGTAGAAGTATCTGTACGACGCAAGATTGACAATTTGTGTTGAATCAGTGGATGATTAATAACTTCAATTTTTCCCATTTTTGGAGTTCCTTCTTTCAATTTATTCTTCTTATTATACCAAAAAACGGTTTAAAAATCTTTCTAAACCATTTATTTTTGATAATTTTTACATTAAATCTGCTTCTTTAAGAGCTACCTGTACGGTCTCAAGTGGTAAATGGGTCAATTCTGTTCCTTTTTCTTGATAAAGGTATTGGGCGTAGTCGTCCATTCGGTACTGGTTGATATAAACCACGCGCTTGCATCCGACCTGCAGCAATTGTTTTGTACAGTTCAGACAAGGAAAATGGGTCACATAGGCTGTAAAGCCTTTAGGAACACCACGTTCTGCACCTTGAAGGATAGCATTGACCTCAGCGTGAAGGGTGCGAACACAGTGGCCTTCAATGACCAGACATTCGTGGTCAATACAATGCTCGGTTCCTGACACTGAACCATTGTAACCAGTTGAAATAACCTTATTATCCTTTACCAGAATTGCGCCCACTTTGGCACGTTTACAAGTGGAACGATTGGCAATTAGTAGAGCTTGGGCTGCAAAATACTCATCCCATGCTAGTCTTTCTTCAGTCATATCTCTTCTCCTTTTTCTCTATTTTTTAAAAAATGGTAACCGTAAATCTGCAATCTTTTCAGCAGGTACCTTCATGCCATCCTTGATCCATTTTAAAAGGACTGAGACGATGGCTGAACTCCAGAAGGAATGAAGATAAGAGCTGACACCTTTTGATTTTCCATGGTATTTTTCCAGAAACTCCTGCATGGCTTGGACAAAGATTTTTTCCAGATGGTAATCTAAGGCAAGTTGAATCACTCTGGCTTCCTTTCTTGCTTCTCGGAAAAGGTGAACCCAGACCAGATAAAGGTCTGTCTTTAAATCATAATGATGCAACTGTTCCATAATATTGTGGACAGTTCGTTTAAATACGCTTTCTAAAATCTCCTCTTTGGAATCATAATTGCGATAAAAGGCCGCACGAGAAACGCCTGCACGTTTGACCAATTCAGAAATACTAATCTTGGTCAGGTCCTTTTTTTCCAAGAGTTGCAAGAGGGCTGTTTCGATGGCTTCTCTAGTTAATAAATTGGATTCTTGGTTTGATTTTCTGAGATTTTCAAGAGACTTTTCAGAGATTCTACGTTCAGACATAACATTTTCTTTCTACTTGTCACAACAGACGGATGAGGCTTTTGTTTCAAGGGCTTTCATGATATAATTGTAAAAAAAGACAGAACCTTTGTCAATGTATAACTGACAAAGATGGAGAATTTCTATGACTTGGAAGATTATTGCTGACTCTGGTTGTGATTATCGTCAGCTGGCAAGACCAGCTATTGACACGACCTTTGTAAGTGTGCCCTTAACCATTCAAGTAGCTGATCAGGTCTTTGTTGATGATGCCAGTCTTGACATTGACCAAATGATGGAAACCATGTATGCAACTGCAGAAGCTTCAAAATCAGCTTGTCCAAGCCCAGATGATTATTTGCGAGCATTTGAAGGAGCCAAAAACATTTTCCTAGTAACCATCACTGGTACTCTTTCTGGAAGCCACAATAGTGCTCAACTAGCAAAAAATATTTATCTGGAAGAACATCCTGATACTAAAATTCATATAATTGATAGTTTGTCTGCTGGTGGGGAAGTTGACTTGCTCGTAGAAAAAGTGAATGACTTGATCGACCAGGGCTTATCTTTTGAAGAAGTGGTTGAAGCTATCACTGCCTATCAAGAAAAAACCAAGTTGCTCTTTGTTCTGGCCAAGGTCGATAACTTGGTGAAGAACGGCCGTTTGAGCAAGCTTATCGGTACGGTCGTTGGCCTTCTCAATATCCGTATGGTCGGAGAAGCTAGTGAAACTGGAACTCTCGAATTGCTACAAAAAGCACGAGGACCAAAGAAATCAGTTCAAGCTGCCTATGATGAGTTAGTAAAAGCTGGATATGCTGGTGGACGTATTATCATGGCCCAACGCAATAACGAGAAATGTTGCCAACAGCTCTCAGAGCGAATTCGCGAAACCTTCCCACAAGCAGATATTAAAATTATCCCAACATCTGGTCTCTGCAGTTTTTATGCAGAAGATGGTGGTTTGCTGATGGGATATGAAATTGATTAATTGCATTCTTGACAAGAGGTGACCATCATCTCTTGTTTTTTTGTGGTACAATAGAGCTATGAAACATTTTGATACTATTGTCATCGGTGGAGGACCTGCTGGTATGATGGCTACGATTTCCAGTAGCTTTTATGGACAGAAAACCCTCCTTATCGAAAAAAATCGGAAACTTGGAAAAAAATTAGCTGGGACTGGTGGTGGACGTTGCAATGTGACCAACAATGGTAGCTTGGACGACCTGCTAGCTGGCATCCCTGGAAATGGGCGCTTTCTCTACAGTGTCTTCTCCCAATTTGATAACCATGATATCATTAACTTTTTTACGGAAAATGGGGTTAAACTTAAAGTCGAAGACCACGGACGCGTCTTTCCTGCTAGTGACAAGTCTCGGACCATTATCGAGGCCTTGGAAAAGAAAATCACTGAACTCGGTGGTCGAGTTGCTACTCAAACGGAGATTGTTTCGGTTAAAAAGATAGACGACCAGTTTGTCCTTAAGTCCGCAGACCAAACCTTCACTTGTGAGAAACTCATTGTCACAACTGGTGGGAAATCCTATCCCTCTACTGGTTCGACTGGTTTTGGTCACGAGATTGCCCGTCATTTTAAGCATACCATTACCGATCTTGAAGCCGCTGAAAGTCCTTTGTTGACAGATTTTCCACACAAGGCCTTGCAAGGAATTTCATTGGACGATGTGACCCTAAGCTATGGTAAGCATGTCATCACTCACGATTTGCTCTTTACCCACTTTGGTTTGTCAGGCCCTGCTGCTCTGCGTATGTCCAGCTTTGTCAAGGGCGGAGAGGTTCTCTCACTGGATGTTCTACCTCAACTTTCTGAGAAAGACTTGGCTACATTTCTAGAAGAAAATCGGGAAAAATCTCTAAAAAATGCCTTAAAAACTTTACTTCCAGAACGCTTGGCAGAATTTTTTGTGCCAGGCTATCCTGACAAAGTCAAACAACTGACTGAAAAGGAACGAGAACAACTTCTCCAGTCTATCAAGGGACTTAAAATTCCTGTAACTGGTAAAATGTCCCTTGCTAAGTCCTTTGTTACCAAAGGGGGCGTCAGTCTCAAGGAAATCAATCCCAAAACTCTAGAAAGTAAGCTGGTACCTGGACTCCACTTTGCTGGCGAGGTACTGGATATCAATGCCCACACGGGTGGGTTTAACATCACTTCTGCCCTCTGTACTGGTTGGGTGGCGGGATCAAACCCAATCTAAATCTGAATTATTTAATGGCTAAATCAGCCCCAAAAGAAAGGAAGTCCTTTGGAACATATTATCTTGTTAAGGGGAGTTACTCCTAATGGAAAAAATGCTATCCCTAAAATGTCTTATCTAGTAGATATCTTAACAGAAGCCGGTTTTCAACAAGTTCGAACCTATATTCAAAGTGGGAATATCATTCTTGAAAGTGATTTAGATTTAGAAGAAATACGAGAATGTGTTCATACTCTGATAAAGGAAAAAATTGGGGCCGACTTAAAAATGGTTATCAAGAACAAAAGTGATTTTAAAAAAATTGTCCAAGAAAACCCGTTTGGAGAACACTATCTTTATGACCGTATACATGTGATTTTTTATCAAGAATCTATTCAAAGTCTCCCTTTAGAAAAATTGAAAATTGATTACGGTGAAGAAGAAATTTGTATCGGTAACCATTGTCTTTACCTCTATCTCCCTAGAACTGCAAAACGAAAAAAGCTCAGTACCAACTATCTTGAAAAGCTTTTTAATGTAGATTTGACCATGCGAAAACTAAATGTAGTAGAAAAATTATTAAGCAAGTAGTGCTTGAATTTAGTAAAAATCGGAAGAATGCTCCTCCGATTTTATTTTGTCTGAGTTTGGACATAGTGGGCAATCACATCTGATGTGTACTGGGCTGTTCCAGGTCCAAATTTGTCAATGTTTTCCTTAAACTCTGGGTTATAGACATATCCCTTACCGATATGACCGAATACCTCAACGGAGCAGTCAAATCCATAAGTACGAATAGCTTGCAAGAGTTTAGCTGCTTCTTCTTGATTTTCTGTTGCTGTTACAGGCAGTCCAGCTTGAAGATTTTGTGACAAGGCTCGAAAAACCTGGTTGAAGGCAGCAGTGGCCTCATCTTCGTGACCTTTCTGGCGTTCAAGCGCTTGGTCCATCACTTCTTGTCCATACTTTTCTACCGCCTCTTGGTGGTATTTTTGATGGTCTTTGTAGTTAAATCCAGCAAATTTCTCTTGAATGCTCATTTCTCTTTCTCCTTTTTGTTCTTGAATGGTTTTCTGCAAGGTGGAAATCAAGCTATCCAGATGTTCCCTTTCTCGAGTCAAATAGTCCAACTGCCTGGTCAAATGGGGTAATAAATCTGTCCTTTCTTCCTTTAATAGCTCTGCTATTTTTTCTAAAGAAAAGCCTAGATATTTGTAGTAAAGAATGACCTGAAGGCGTTCCAAATCCTCTTGACTGTAAGTTCGATAACCGTTTTCTGACTTTAAAGGGACCAGAAGGCCTATCTTGTCGTAGTGGTGCAGGGTCTTGACAGAGACACCTGAAAGCTGGGCAGCTTCTTTTATATGGTACATGATTTCCTCCTTATACTCAATGAAAATCAAAGAGCAAACTAGGAAGCTAGCCGCAGGCTGTACTTGAGTACGGTAAGGCGACGCTGACGTGGTTTGAATTTGATTTTCGAAGAGTATTACATTGATAGTATAACCCCTCCCCCTAGGTCAGAGTCAAGCGTTTTTGCGAAATTTTTTTACTTTATCATAACATGAAAATGGTTTTCTTGACAGACCTTAGAAAACATGATAGGATAGTCAAGTCTATCAATCAAAAGAAAGGCTCATTTTGAGTACTTATGAGGCTATTTGCCAAGGGCAGTAGCTTTTTCTTTTGTAATACTAATTTTAGGAGTTTAACTATGTCTGAAAAATCGCAATGGGGTTCTAAACTGGGCTTCATCCTAGCATCTGCTGGTTCAGCCATCGGACTTGGAGCCGTTTGGAAATTCCCTTATATGACTGCTGCTAACGGTGGAGGAGGCTTTTTACTAGTCTTTCTCATCTCCACTATCTTAATCGGTTTCCCCCTCCTGCTAGCTGAGTTTGCCCTCGGCAGAAGCGCTGGTGTCTCTGGGATTAAAACCTTTGGAAAACTAGGCAAGAATAGCAAATACAATTTTATCGGTTGGATTGGTGCCTTTGCCCTTTTTATCCTCTTATCTTTCTACAGTGTTATTGGAGGATGGATTCTGGTTTATCTGGGTATTGAGTTTGGGAAATTGTTCCAAATTGGTGGAACGGGGGATTATGCTCAGTTATTTACTTCAATCATTTCAAATCCAGCCATTGCCCTTGGAGCTCAGGCAGCCTTTATCCTATTGAATATCTTCATTGTATCACGTGGGGTTCAAAAAGGAATTGAAAGAGCCTCAAAAGTCATGATGCCTCTGCTCTTTATCATCTTTGTCGTCATCATCGGACGCTCTCTCAGTTTGCCAAATGCCATGGAAGGAGTTCTTTACTTCCTCAAACCAGACTTTTCAAAACTGACCAGCGCTGGTCTCCTCTATGCTCTGGGACAATCTTTCTTTGCCCTCTCACTAGGGGTTACAGCCATGCTGACCTATGCCTCCTACTTGGACAAGAAAACCAATCTGGTCCAGTCAGGGATTTCCATCGTAGCCATGAACATTTCGGTATCCATCATGGCGGGACTAGCCATTTTCCCAGCCATGTCAGCCTTCAATATCCAGTCTGAAGGGGGACCGAGCTTGCTCTTTATCGTCTTGCCTCAACTCTTTGACAAGATGCCTTTTGGAACTATTTTCTACATTCTTTTCCTCCTGCTCTTCCTCTTTGCAACAGTCACTTCCTCTGTCGTTATGCTGGAAATCAATGTGGGCAATATCACCAACCAGGACAACAGCAAGCGTGCTAAGTGGAGTGTTATTTTAGGAATTTTGACCTTTGTCTTTGGAATTCCTTCAGCCCTATCTTATGGTGTCATGGCAGATGTTCACATCTTTGGGAAGACTTTCTTTGACGCTATGGACTTCTTGGTTTCCAACCTCCTCATGCCATTTGGAGCTCTCTGCCTTTCACTTTTTACAGGCTATATCTTTAAAAAGGCTCTTGCAATGGAGGAACTCCATCTCGATGAAACAGCATGGAAACAGGGACTGTTCCAAGTCTGGCTCTTCCTTCTTCGTTTCATCATTCCAATCATCATCATCGTTGTCTTCATCGCCCAATTTATGTAATTAAAAAGGACTTGAGTAGTAAACTCAGGCCCTTTCTTTTTTATGGATGGCTAACAATCAATTCCAAACCTTGCCCTTCCAAGGTCCAAGCTTCAACATCACTTGGTAGGATAAAGTGGCTACCTTTTTGGATTGGATAGTTTTTCCCATCAACAGTCAGTTGACCTTGGCCAGCTAAGACACTAAACAAACTGTAGTCAGCTGTCTTTTCAAAGTCAACTTTTCCAGTTATTTCCCACTTGTAAACTGCAAAGAAATCATTCGAAACAAGTAAGGTCGAACGCAAATCATCAGCTTTGATAGTCACAGGACGGCTATTGGCAGGCTCTCCAATATTCAAGACATCGATAGATTTTTCAAGGTGAAGTTCACGCAAGTTGCCATTATCGTCCTTGCGGTCAAAGTCATAGACACGGTAAGTGGTATCGCTAGACTGCTGGGTTTCAAGAATTAAGATGCCTGCCCCGATAGCGTGCATGGTGCCACTTGGTACATAGAAGAAATCTCCAGCCTTTACAGGAACTTTTGTCAATAAGGCATCCCAGTTCTTGTCCTCGATTTGCTGGCGGAGTTCTTCTTTTGACTTGGCATTGTGACCATAGATAATCTCTGAACCTTCATCCGCAGCGATGATGTACCAGCATTCTGTTTTTCCAAGTTCGCCTTCATGCTCGAGTCCGTAAGCATCGTCTGGATGAACTTGAACACTGAGCCAGTCGTTAGCATCCAGAATCTTAGTCAACAGTGGAAATACAGGTTCTGGACGATTGCCAAACAATTCACGGTGCTCTGCATATAAAGTAGCAAGATCTGTTCCCTCGTAGCGACCATTGGCAACTTTAGAGACACCATTTGGATGGGCTGAGATGGCCCAATATTCTCCGATTTTTTCACTTGGGATGTCGTAGCCAAACTCATCACGTAGCTTGGTACCACCCCAGATTTTTTCTTGCATAACTGATTGTAAAAATAATGGTTCTGACATGTCGATCTCCTGTCTGATTTTTCTCCCCTCATTATAGCAAAAAAAGAGTTCCAGTTGAACTCTTTTTCACATCTTATAAAGTAGGGAGAAGATTTTATAAAAATAGTGAATAAATGTGATCTACTCAATGATTGCACCATTGCTGGCAATGACATCCTTGTACCAGTAGAAGGATTTCTTCTTGCTACGTTTGAGGCTTCCATGACCAGCATTATCTCGATCCACATAGATAAAGCCATAGCGCTTGTTCATTTCGCCTGTTCCAGCTGAAACCAGATCGATACAGCCCCAAGTCGTATAACCAAGCAAGTCAACTCCATCTTGGTAAATGGCATCTCGCATAGCCTTGATGTGAGCTTCTAAGTAAGCAATCCGATAGTCATCTGCTACATAACCATTTTCATCCGGTGTATCCATAGCACCTAGACCGTTTTCCACGATGAACATTGGCTTTTGGTAACGATCCCAGATGGCATTGAGGGTGATGCGAAGACCAAGTGGGTCAATCTGCCATCCCCATTCTGAGGATTCAAGATAAGGATTTTTGAGAGAGGCAAAGATATTTCCAGCAGTTAATTCTTTAACTTCTGGATCACCTGAGGCTACTAGACTTGCATAGTAAGAGAAGGAAACAAAGTCAACAGTATTGTCCTTCAACAACTCTAAATCTTCTGCAGTCATTTGAATCTCGATTCGCTCACGCTCCCACTGCTTCTTGGCGTAGTTTGGGTATTCCCCACGCGCTTGAACATCAATGAAGAAGTAACTCTTGCGGTCTTCCTCCATGGCTGCCCAGTAGTCTCTTGGATGGGCTGTGTTAGGATAGTATTGCCCTGCAGCCAACATACATCCCACCTTATTTTCTGGGTCAATTTCGTGGGCAATCTTTGTCGCAAGAGCTGAAGCTACCAACTCATAGTGTGCAGCCTGATATTTAACCAGTTCTTGATTTTCTCCTTCTTCAAAACAGAGCCCAGCTCCCATAAAGGGGGCATGGAGAATCATGTTGATTTCGTTGAAGGTAAGCCAATATTTGACCAAACCCTTATAGCGGGTAAAGAGTGTGCGACAAAGTTTTTCATAGAAGTCTAACATCCGACGATTGCGCCAACCACCGTACTCTGTAATCAAGTGCATAGGACAGTCGAAATGAGTGATAGTCACCAGAGGTTGGATACCATACTTGTGGCACTCCTTAAATAAATCCTCATAAAAGGCTAGACCAGCTTCATTTGGCACTGTTTCGTCGCCCTTAGGAAAAATCCGAGTCCAAGCAATGGATAGACGATAAGTCTTAAAGCCCATTTCCGCAAAAAGGGCAATATCTTCCTTGTAATGATGGTACATATCAATAGCTTGCTTGGCTGGGTAAAAATAGCCCTCCTCAAACGAAAACATCTTTTTCTGACCTGTGATAATGGCTTCACGATCTGGACCGATGGGGACGACATCCACATTCGCCAATCCACGACCTTCTAAATTATAAGCACCCTCACACTGGTTGGCAGCTGTCGCTCCGCCCCACAAGAAACCATCCGGAAAAGTCAGTTTTTCGGTCATAACTCTACTCACTTTCTTATTTGCTTGTTCATTTACTTATATTATAACTTATTCTGTAAACCTTTTCTTATAAAATACTGTGACATACTGATACTATTCTACTATTTAAGTTTATCAGATTGTTTTTTAAAAAATTATCCTCTAGAAAAAGTAAATAGCCTCCCCTGAAACAAAAAAGAAGACTGAAAACTAGTCTCCTCTGTTCCTTTTAAATCAAAGCTGTAATAACCGTCACTAGGCCAAAAATAATACCTGGTGCATTAGCTGCTGCAAGGGGGATATCTCTTTCTTTTTTGAAAAGACCGTAGTAAACCCAGAGACTACAGTTGATGGCAGCAACCAAGGGCTGGATGAAATTTCCTTTTTGACCAGCCAGATTGTTCATGATTTGTGGGAAGTAAGACACATACATCATAACAGACATAAAGGTCGCTACCCAACCTAAAATTTTCATTTGTTTTTCAGACATTTTCAAAACCTCTTTCATTTTTACTGAATCTTATTTTAAAATATTCTTTCAAAACAATCAAGTCTTTAAAACTTTTGTTATAAAGATATAAACTATCACAATCTTGTTATAAGAAAGAGGGAACAGAAAAAAGACCGAATTGCTCCGTTCTGTTTACTCAATCAAATATTAGAAAATGAATACTCCTTTTCAATGAATCGATTGATTGATGGTAAATAAGCCGTTAGAAATTATTGACAGTATCGAAATTTTCTAGTAAAATGAATTTTGTTAATACCTAAATGGTGTGTAGTTTTCTATCAACATAGTCAGGAGAAAAGGAACTTATGCTAAAAAAATTTAATGAATTGTCACTGAAAGATAAGGCTTATCTAATTGGCGGTTTGAGCTTATTAGTCATTGTGATCTCATTTGGTCTACTCAATCGTCAAACAGTAACTGTCAGTCTTGTCTTTACACAACTATCTGCTCCCTTGATTTTGGTGATTTTTACTTGTCTAGTAATCGGGATCATTGCTGGTAGTGCTATTGGTATTAGCTATCACCATAACAAGACTCAAGATCTGAGAAGCCGCATTGCTGAAGCAGAAGCGACTATCAATATAAAAGACAGGGAGCTTGTCCAGTACGAGGAACAGGTGCAACAATTAAAACAGGAAGCCAAACAATAAGTGTAGAAATCATAACCACCCGTGAAAACGGGTGGTTTTTTGTCTCGCACCTAACGGAGCGAGACGGACTGAAAGTCGCATAAATACAAAAAAGATCGAATTGCTCCGATCTTTTTAAGTTTCACTCCAAGAATGTTTAGATAAAAAATTTGATAATAGAATTACCTACTTCATACGATAAAAATCAATCACTAGACCAGCAGGCCCTTTAACTAATAAGGACTCTGTTCCCCAATCGGTTACAGTTGGTCCGTTTAAAACCTGGATACCAAGTTCTTTCAACCGTTGGTAATTCTGGTCTACATCCTCAACCTCGATATGAAGAATGATTCCTGACTGAAAATCTTCCAAAGGAATCAAATGATTTTGGGACAACATCAGACAGTGACTGCCAATCGTAAACTGAGCAAAACTGTCATCAACATAATCGGATTTTTTATCCAAAATACGCTCCAAGTCAGCACAGACTTGTGGAACATCGGAAACGATAATATCTAATTGATTTAAATTCATTTACTATCCTCCATAAAAAGACCGGATTGCTCCGATCTTTTTAAGTTTCGCTCTAAGAAAATCAAAGAATAAACAAGGCATCGAACCGCAGGCAGTACTGAAGTACGGCAAGGTGAAGATAACACAGTTTAAATTTGATTTTCGACGAGAGGAATTATTTAATTGCGCGTGATTGCAATCCTTCTTCTTCCAAGAAGAGGCGGAATGGTACGAGTTCTTCTGCTTCGTATTTTTCCTTGAAAGCTTTGATTGCTTCTTCTGAGTGAAGTTTTGGATCCAATTCAAGTACTTCTACTGGAAGTGGACGGTGTGGAGTGATGCGAGCATCGATAACAACAGTTTTACCTTCTTTGCTCAATTTAACAGCTTCTGTAACAACTGCATCGATGTCTTCGATACGGTCAACTGTAAATCCAACAGCTCCTTGAGCTTCAGCGATTTTCGCATAGTCAGCATTAGGGAAGTCACAACCAAACAAGTGTTTGTTTGTGTCTTCGTATTTGTCCTTGATGAAGGCATATTTACCATTTGAGAAGACAACGTTGATAACTGGAAGGTCGTATTGAACGTTTGTGATAACGTCTGGGTAGCACATGTTGAATGCACCGTCACCCATGATGTTCCATACTTGGCGATCTGGATTGTCTTTCTTAGCAGCGATACCACCAGGAAGGGCAATACCCATTGTCGCAAAGAGTGGAGATGTACGCCACATGTTCTTAGGTGTCATGTGAAGGTGACGAGTAGATGTTTGAGTTGTGTCACCTACGTCGATTGAATAGATAGCGTCTTGATCAGCATGTTTGTTGATTGCATTGTAAACTTGATACAATTGCAATTCACCCTCAGTTTTACCTTCGAGTTTGTTCATGTAATCACGCCAGTTTTGGTTATTCTTAACGTTTGCACGCCACCATGGAGTAGATTCAACTGGATTCACTTTGTCAAGGATAGCTTTAGCTGCTTGACCTGCGTCACCAAGGATTGAAGCGTCTAGGGCGTGACGTTTACCAAGTTTGTAAGGGTCGATATCCACTTGGATGAATTTTTCAGTATTCTTGAATGCTTCGTAAACTTCAGCAAATGGGAAGTTTGAACCAAGGAAAAGAACTGTGTCTGCTTCAAAGACAACTTCGTTGGCTGGCTTCCAACCAACACGGTAAGCAGAACCTGTCAAACCTTCATAGTTCCATTCGAAAGCTTCAAAGTTTTTACCAGTTGTGATGATTGGGGCTTTGATTTTACGTGACAATTCAGTGATTACTTCACCAGCTTTAACACCACCGTAACCAGCATAGATAACTGGACGTTCAGCATTGTTCAAGATTTCAACAGCTTTGTCGATTTCAACTTCGTTCAAGGCAGGAGCGATGAATGAACGCTCGTATGAACCTGAACCGTAGTATGAGTTTTCGTCGATTTCTTGGAAACCAAAGTTTACTGGAATTTCAACGACAGCTGGACCTTTTTTAGAAACGGCAGCACGGCAAGCTTCGTCAATGACTTTTGGCAATTGTTCTGCGTAAGCTACACGTTTGTTGTAAACAGCGATACCGTTGTACATTGGGTTTTGGTTCAATTCTTGGAAGGCATCCATGTTCAATTCGTTAACTGGACGTGATCCAAGGATAGCAAGGAATGGAGTGTTATCCATAGCTGCATCGTAAACACCGTTGATCAAGTGAGTCGCACCAGGTCCACCTGAACCGACTGCAACACCGATAGAACCGCCAAATTTAGCTTGCATAACCGCTGCAAGAGCACCTGTTTCTTCGTGGCGAACTTGCAAGAAGCGGATATCTTTGTCTTCAGCCAAAGCATCCATCAATGAGCTGAGTGTTCCAGATGGGATACCGTAGATTGTGTCTACGCCCCATGTTTTCAATACATTAAGCATTGCTGCAGATGCAGTAATTTTCCCTTGAGTCATAATGATAACTCTCCTTCAAATATTTTTAAATCTACTAAAAAAGGTTTCATATAGTTTTTGAAAACGTTTCAGTAAATTTTTACAATACTAATTTATCACATTTATTTTGACTTTACTAAGAATCTGCTCAGAAGTTTTTATTCTCTATTACAGTACAGTTTGAAAACGTTTTTAGTTTCTGTTTTATAATACTCAATGAAAATCAAAGAGCAAACTGGGAAGCTAGCCGCAGGTTACTCAAAGCACAGCTTTGAGGTTGCAGACAAAGCTGACGTGGTTTGAAGAGATTTTCGAAGAGCATAAAAAGCGAGCAAGCCCGCTTTTAATCTATTTTACTAAAGTTTAGTAAGAGTGAACTAGTCAGAACGGATACAGAACTAAAGGCCATAGCTAGACCTGCCAGTTCTGGATTGAGGGCCAGTCCAACACCAGAAAAGACTCCTGCTGCAATCGGAATTCCGGCGACATTGTAGATAAAGGCCCAGAAAAGATTGAGCAGAATTCGATTAAAGGTTTTCTTACTCATGTCAAAAGCACGAACCACTCCTAGGAGGTTATTAGTTGTCAACACCAAATCTGCTGACTCGATGGCAATATCTGTTCCAGCTCCCATAGCAATCCCCACATCTGCTACACTAAGGGCAGGAGCGTCATTGATACCATCCCCAACAAAGGCTACTTTGCCAGACGCTTGTAGTTTATGGATTTCATGAGCTTTTTCCTCTGGCAAGACACCTGCAATGACCTCTTCGATTCCGATCTGATCGGCAATGGCACGCGCCACACCAGCATTGTCTCCTGTCAGCATGACTGTTTTAAGACCTCGTTTTTTCAACTGACTGATGGCAAGCTTAGCATTTTCCTTAGGAATATCTTGCAGAGCAAGCAAGCCTTTGATTTCATTCTCAACAGCCAAGAACACAACTGTCTTAGCTTCTTTTTCCAGTTGTTCTAGTTTTTCCTGATAAGTGCTAGAAATATCCATGCCATCCAGCATTTTAGCATTTCCAAGCAAAACTTGTTTTCCATTGATTTGCCCTGAAACACCTTTTCCGTGCAAGGCTTGGAAATTTTCCACAGTGTGAAGCTCAAGTCCAGTTTCAGTCGCTCGCTTAACAATAGCCTCAGCCAATGGGTGTTGAGAAGCTTCTTCCAAGGAAGCTGCCAATCCAAGCACTTCTACTTCGTCGCCGATGATATCTGTGACCACAGGTTTCCCTTCCGTCAAAGTTCCTGTCTTATCAAAGACGATAGTTTGAACTTTCTGGATTTCCTGTAGAACCGTTCCATTTTTGAGGAGAACTCCCATCTTGGCACTGCGACCTGTCCCCACCATAAGGGCTGTCGGTGTTGCAAGTCCCAATGCACAAGGGCAGGCAATAATCAGAACTGCTACTCCATAGAGAAGCGAAGACACAAAGCTCGCTCCAAGCACAACTACACTATCCCTGAGCAAGACGAACCAAACCCAAAAGGTCACAATCCCTAAAATGACAACTGCTGGAACAAAAATCCCTGAAATTTTATCCGTCAAGTCCTGAATCGGCGCACGACTTGTCTGAGCTTTCTTCACAAAATCCACAATCTGAGCCAAAACAGTCTCTGAACCAACTTTTTCTGCTCTAAAAACAAGTGTTCCACTATTATTGATGGTTGAACCAATGACGGTATCTCCAACTGTCTTGTCCACAGGCAGACTCTCACCTGTCACCATAGACTCATCAATACTAGAGATACCTTCTACTACGACACCATCAACCGCAATCTTTTCACCGGGACGCACTCGAATCAGGTCACCTACCTTGACTTGCTCCAAAGGGACTTGAACATAGTTATCCTCACGCAATACTTCTGCTGTTTTAGCCTGCAAGTCAAGTAATTTCTCCACAGCTTGGGAAGTATTTTTCCGCATTTTCTCCTCAAAAACGGCCCCCATAAGAACGAAGAAGAAGATAAAGGCAGCACTTTCAAAGTAAACGGGGAGGCCAGCGAAGAGGGCAACTAAGCTATAGAAATAGGCCACTAGGGTTCCCAGAGCAACCAAGGTATCCATGTTGGCATTGTGCTTTTTAAAACTAGCCCAAGCACTTTGGATATAAGGACCACCTGCTACTAGCATAATCGGTGTTGTGGCTAAAAAGGTGCCCCAACGCATGACTTGGTGACTAATTCCTCCTGTCGACATCCCAATCATGAGGATTACAAGAGGCACAGTAAAGATACTAGTAATCCAAAAACGCTGTAAAAGTGATAGAGATTTTCGAGTCTTCTCAACAACTGTATAACTTCCCTTTTGCATCTTCATACCACAAGAAAATTCATGTTGACCTAATTCTTGAGGGGTAAAACGAATTGTCTTCTCTTCATCCACGCCGATTGGTTCCAAGAGGCCTTCTTCTTCAAACAGAATTTCCTTATAACAGTTTGAAGGTGTCAAACGGTGAAAGGTGATCTCAGCAGGAACTCCTTTTTGCAGTTGAATGTGGGCTGGATTGTAGCCTTTGTCTGCCGTGATACGGATTTTTTGAACACCATTTTCAAGACTTGCTTTTACAATTTCAGTCATATCATTCTCCTATTCTACAATCATCTTACCGTGCATCATATTCATGCCACAAGAGAAACCATACTCTCCAGCCTGCTCAGGCGTGATTTCCACTACATACTCTTCCCCCATTGGCAGATCCGCATGTACACCAAAGTCTGGAAATACGATCTGATCCAAACATGGTGAAGGATCTTTGCGGTCAAAGACAATGCGGGCTGGCACTGATTTCTTGAGGATAATCAACTCAGGCGTATAGCCCCCCATGACCTCCACTCGAATCTCTTGGTAGCCGTTTTTTTGCTGGGCCTTTTGTCCAGATTTTTCAGGCTTTTTGAAAAACCAAAACAAGATAAACGCGATAAGGGCAATACAAATAATGGTTACAATAATATTCAACATGACGTCTCCTTTACATACAATTACATTTTACTTCTGTTACAGCGCTTGATTTCTTCTCAGAAATCACAGCTTCCAAGTCTTCCAAGTCAGCCTGAGTAAAATCACATTCAGCAATCAAATCAGCCAACAAGTTCTTAATCCTACGGGAACAAACTTTATCTTTGATATCTTGAACAAGCAAGTCTCGACTTTGATCCAAAGTTAAAAGGGCTGAATAGACAAAGGACTTGCCTTCTTTTTTCCTCGTCAGGCACTCTTTCTCAACCAAACGAGCCAAAAGAGTTTGAATGGTCGACTTGGACCAGTCGAACCGCTCCGCCAGAACCCTAATCAAATCTGAACTAGTCTGCTCTCCTTGCATCCAAATAATCTTCATGACCTGCCATTCTGCATCTGAAATCTGCATAACCACACCTCCAAAATCTACATTTGTCAATTACAATTATCAGTATACTCTTAAAATCTACATTTGTCAACTATGAAATTAATCTTTTCTTTGAAAAATTGAATTTTAACCCTATGATAAAGGATTTGCAGTCAAATCTTACTATATAAACTATGAAAATATGCTATACTAAAGAAAAAAGAAAACAACCACTAGGGGTGCGTAAAGCTGAGATTAACGACTGTTAGACCCTTTGACTCAATCTAGGTAATGCTAGCTGATGGAAGTGGAAATGATAATGGGGACTAGCAGTCTTCTATTGCCTTTCTAAAACAGACTAGCTTGTTCTTAAGAATACAAACTTCAGTTGGTTGGGAGGTTTTAGATGACTTATTTACCCGTTGCTTTGACCATTGCAGGGACTGACCCTAGTGGTGGTGCTGGCATTATGGCTGACTTAAAGTCGTTCCAAGCTAGAGATGTCTATGGAATGGCCGTTGTGACCAGTCTTGTCGCTCAAAATACCAGAGGTGTTCAATTAATCGAGCACGTTTCTCCTCAAATGTTGAAAGCCCAATTGGAGAGTGTCTTTTCTGATATTCCACCTCAGGCTGTAAAAACAGGGATGTTGGCAACTACTGAGATCATGGAGATCATCCAGCCCTATCTTAAAAAGCTGGATTGTCCCTACGTCCTTGACCCTGTTATGGTCGCAACAAGCGGAGACACCCTGATTGATACCAGTGCCAGAGACTACCTAAAAACAAATCTACTTCCCCTTGCAACTATTATTACACCCAATCTTCCTGAGGCAGAAGAGATTGTTGGTTTTTCAATCCATGATCCTGAAGACATGCAGCGTGCCGGTCGCCTGATTTTAAAAGAATTTGGTCCTCAGTCTGTTGTCATCAAAGGAGGCCATCTCGAAGGCGGTGCCAAGGATTTCCTCTTTACCAAGGAGGACCAATTTGTCTGGGAAAGTCCACGAATTCAAACCTGTCATACACATGGTACTGGATGTACCTTTGCTGCAGTGATTACTGCTGAACTAGCCAAGGGGAAAACCCTCTATCAAGCAGTCGATAAAGCCAAGGCCTTTATCACGAAAGCCATCCAAGACGCCCCTCAACTCGGTCATGGTTCTGGCCCAGTTAACCATACAAGCTTTAAAGATTAAAAAAACTCTCTAGTTCCTACTTTAAGGGAATTAGAGAGTTTTTATACTTCTTCAAACTAGGTCAGCTTTATCTGCAAGCTCAAAGCTGTGCTTTGAGCAACCTGCGGCTAGCTTCCTAGTTTACTCTTTGATTTTCATTGAGTATTAATTAGAAAATAATGTCATCCAACTTTGTCAAAAAGGCTTGCGTTTTTGCCTCTATATCTTCTGCCTGCATCAAATCACGCACTACGGCTACACCAGCTATACCCGTGCCGATAAGTTGGCCAATATTCTCTGATGTCAAGCCGCCAATAGCAACTACTGGAATAGCGACCCTTTGGCAAATTGTCTTCAAGGTTGAAATCAGGGTGATAGGCGCATTTTCCTTGGTCGTAGTCGGGAAAATGGCTCCTGTCCCCAAGTAATTCGCCCCTCCTTCTTCTGCCTCGAGAGCTCTTTTTACAGTTTTAGCTGTAACACCGAGGATTTTGTCAGGGCCCAAGACTTGTCGGGCAACCGAAACTGGTAGTTCATCGTCTCCGATATGCAGACCAGCAGCATCAACCGCAAGACAAACATCCAAACGATCATCGATTATCAGGGGTACCTGATAGGCATCTGTTATTTCCTTGACTTCTTTTGCCAGTTGATAATATTGATTGGTTGTGAGATTTTTTTCTCGTAATTGGACTATGGTAACACCTGAACGGCAGGCAGTCTCAACTTTTGCAAGAAAGCTTTCCACGGAATCTTGGTAGCGATTGGTTACCAGATACAGTCTAAGCGCCTCTCTGTTCATAAACATCTCCTTTGATAGCATCTAGCCAGTTTTCATCTCTTTTGAGGAGCGAAAGCTGATTGAGTACTTGGTATCGAAAATCTTCCAATCCCATTCCTTGAACAACTATTCTCTCAGCAGAGATATTGAGATAAGAAACCGCTAGGCAAGAAGCTTCAAAGGCAGTTTTTCCCTGGCTGAGAAAAACAGCTGTTAAAGCTCCAACTAAATCTCCTGTTCCTGTTATCCAGTCTAATTCTACACAGCCATTTTCCAGTACAGCGACCTGATTCTTCAAAACGATGAGGTCCTTGGGGCCTGTGACTAAGAATGACATACCTGGATAGGTCTGACACCAGTCTTTCAAAACTTGAAGTAAATCCTCAGTTTCTTGATCTTTAGCACTCGCATCGACCCCAACGCCGTGGTGTTTTAAGCCAACAAGACTTCGAATTTCCGACATGTTTCCTTTAAGGACCGTAGGGCTATAGTCTAAAAGGTCTTTAACTAAGCTCTTACGAATGGATGAAGCTGTTACGCCAACCGCATCTACTACCATTGGGAGACCAGCTTGAGCTGCATAAGAAGCTGCTATACGGATTGCTTTTTCCTTCCCAGCTGACAAATGCCCTAAATTGATGAAGAGTGCTTGGCTTTGCTTAGTAAAATCAAGAACCTCACGGGGATCATCTGCCATGACAGGTTTACATCCCAGAGCTAAAATCCCATTTGCCAGCATCTCACAAGAAATCTCATTGGTAATACAGTGAATTAGGGAAGTCGTTTCCAGAGGAAAAGGATTTGTCAATGCCTGCATCAGTCTATCCTTTCGTCAAAGAAATATCCCTGCACTTTTTTAAAGAATTCCTGCTTGATTAAAAATCGAAAGGCAATAAAGGAAATCGCTGTACCAATCAAGGTCGCTCCGAAAAATCGAGGAGTGTAGATAAACCAGCTGAGCTTAGCAGCTGATCCTGTAAAGAGCACCATAACAGGATAGGAAACAATAGAACCAATAATACCTGTTCCCAAAATCTCTCCTAGAGCGGAATAATGAAATTTTCGACCATACTTATAAAAGAGACCTGCAAGGAGGGCTCCAAAAGTCGCTCCTGTAAGAGCTAAAGGAGGAATCCCTTGAGTCGTCATACGAATAAAGGCTGTGACTGTAGCCATAGCCAAGGCATAAACAGGTCCCATCATGATTCCTGCTAGAATATTGACTACACTGGACATCGGTGCCATTCCCTCAATCCGAAAGATGGGTGTAAGAACTACGTCAAGAGCAATCATCATGGATAAAATGGTTAATTTGTGAACTTGCAATTGGTGCTTTCTCATGTTTCTATTCTTCTCCTTTTTCTAAAGAGTGTAAATCACTCTTCCATGTCTGGTGTTGGTAGGCCATTTGCCAAAACTTGGCTTCCATGTGAACACTGATGTGGAAGGCATCTAGCATTTTTTTCTTGTCTGTCTCATCACTTTCGCGATAGAGTTGATTGACCAGCGCTCCCTCCTCTCTGATCTGCTGCTCTAACTCATCCGTAATATAAGTTTCAATCCATTGTTGATAGAGAGGATTTGGTGATGGTTTAAGATTAAGTGATTTGCCTATATCATGGTATAACCAAGGACAAGGCAGCAAACTTGCAAAGGCAATGCCTAAGTTTGGCTCTGCAAATTGACGATAAATATGAGAGATATAATGATAGCAGGTGGGAGCGATTGGATGTTGCTCCATTTCCTGGTCGCTGATTTCCAATTCCTTGAAAAATTGTTGGCGAATAAATAACTCACCTTCCACTAGACTCTGAGCATTTTGTTTCAAGAGTCTTTTCATCTCTTGGTTTGAAGTCTTATCAGCCAAGAGGTGATAGGCTTCTGAGAAGGCCTTCAGATAGTAGGCATCCTGAATCAGGTAATTGCGGAAAATGGCAGGTTCTAAATTCCCCTCTTGCAACTGTAAAATAAAGGGATGATGAAAGGAGGCCTGCCAAGCTTCCTTGGATAATTCCATCGCAATATCTGTAAATTCCATAATAACTCCTTTATAAAAATAGACTGGTTTGTAGCAATAAAAAGAAAAACAAGTAGATTAATTTTGTTTTTTTAGCAATATAAAAAGTCCGATAGCTATTCTTCAACTGTGCATGTTCGTCATATCCATGCGCCGACAGGGCTCTCAGGTAAAGATGGCGCCACCTAAAGACTGTCATCAGAACCTTGCTGTAAATCAAGGGAGACCAAACATGCAGTTCTTGACCGCGTAATAAGCACGCTTCCTTGAGGGACTTAATTTCTTGCTGAATAAGGGGAAAGGAATTGAATACCACAATTAAGGCATAAGCCCAAGAGCGTGATAACCCCTTTTGAGCCAAGTACAAGAGAAGCTCTTTTAGGGAAATAGAGGAAACAAAGACAAGACCAATACAAACGGTCACAAAGGCCCTCGTTCCAAGCATGACTGCCTGCGAAGCATCTCCATGTAACTGAACTGCCCAGTAGTTGGCCAAAGATGGCAAAATGGCGAGTAGAATCATCCAAGCCAATACCTTAAATCGACGGTAATAGAGCATAAAGAGAATACAAAATGCAACTACCGAGAGATTAAGAGCAATCGAAGGAATAAAAGATGTTTCCAAGGATAAAATCAGCAAGAAGAGACTGATAATCGGTGTCTGGGTTGCTACTTTGACCATACTATCTCACCTCCCCTTGGGTATTGCTACCCTGAGATGTGAGTGGTTTGGTAATTGTCACTGCTTTCACATGACTGAGACCTTGACTAGTCATCTCAATCCAATAATCAACCACAGAAATCAAAGGATCTAAACGATGGCTAATGATCAAAAAACTTCTTCCCTGATTTCTGTCCTCCAGAATCCACTGACAAAAATAATGGCAGGCTCTATCATCCAAACCAGCAAAGGGCTCATCTAGCAAGATCACAGAAGCCTTACTGGTCAAGATGGTCAATAGCTGAAGAATCTTTTGCTGGCCACCACTTAATTGATAGGGACTCTTATCAAGCGCCTGCTCCAGATTAAAATATCGTAAAGCTTGGAGTATCCGCTGATTTCTTTCAGAGTCTGGACTATCTAATTGCAGTTCCTCTCGCAGACTGGCTCTGATAAACTGCTTCTCAGCTTCCTGAACAACTCCCGTCAGATCACGATACAAACTCTTTTTCTTTTTCAGAACACAACCCTTCCAGGTAATGCGCCCCTTATACTTTTGAAATTGAAGAATAGACCGAAAGAGGGTTGATTTCCCGACACCATTATCACCCAAGATACAGGAAATTCCTTGGTAGAATGTAAAATCCGCAATCGAAAAAAGGGAGCGCTTATCCAGCTCACAAGTCGTTCTATCCATATGGAATAGTTCTGGGCTAGAAGCAATCTCCTTTGAAACAGCCTGTGTCATTTCAGAGGCAGGGATTTGATTTATTTCCCTTAGTTGTCCATCTCTTAGCTCCACCATTTGGTCGATATAGGCTTCATAATCAGATAAATCATGGTCGCACAGGATGACTGTCTTCTCATTAGAGGCCAATTCTTTTAGAATCTCCAAGATCTCTATCCTACTCTTGCGGTCAATGGAAGCAAAAGGCTCATCCAGGAGATAGACCCTAGGATTCATAGCAAAGAGAACTGCCAGTGCAGCCTTTTGCTTTTCCCCACCTGATAAGTGATGAATGGGACGGTGCAAAATCGCCTTACAGTGACATTGCTGGACAACCTCTGCTATTTTAGAATCAATTTCCTGAACGGGATGCCCTATATTTTCCAAGGTAAAAATCAGCTCCTCAAACAAGTTCTCCATGGTAAATTGATGATTAGGATTTTGAAAGAGAATACCAACCGTCTGGACACGTTCGATGATAGAAAGCTGACTGACTTCTCTCCCATCTATCAGTACTTGACCGCTATAGGGAAGAGAACTGACTTGGGCAATCATTTGAAAGAGACTAGATTTTCCTGAACCACTGCTTCCAACTAACAAGGTAAAGGCTTGCTCATGAAAAGTAAAATCAATCGGCTCCGAAAAGATTGGGGATTGAATCCCTCTTAATTCCAGGCCCATCTATGCCTTTCCTCCAGCTGCAAACTGATGATAGAGTTTGACAATGGCACGAACCAAAATGGTACAGAAGAAAAAGACGGAAATAAAACGCACCACCAGCAAGGAAAGGACAAAAGGAAGGGAGAAGGCATAGTAACCTAATTTAATGTATTCATAGACAAAGCTAAAAAGGGTAATCCCAATACTATTAGCAGTTAGAGAGAGCCAACTTTCATAGCGATTCTTGGTTACGAGAAAACCAAATTCACTTCCCAGACCTTGAACCAAGCCAGACAAAAGAGCTCCTAGACCGAATTGGCTACCATAAAGGACTTCAGCAAGTGCAGCAAGCACTTCTCCAATCGTTGCACTTCCGACTCTTGGAACAAAGATAGCTGCAATGGGCGCAGCCATACACCAGAGACCAAAAAGGATTTCATTGGCAAAGGCCTGCAAGCCAAGAGGGGCTAAAATCAGAGTGAGGATATCAAACAGATAGCCGGATCCTACAAAAACGCCACCAAAAAAGATAGACAAGAAAGCAAGTAAAATAACATCTTTTAACTGCCATTTTTTCAACATAAAAAAACTCCTTTTTTAAAGAAAAGTGGGGCATTCAATGTGAGCTACCTAAATGCTTTGTATCATCTTCATCCAGTTTCGTAAAAAAAAAAAACTCTAATTACAGATAGGAATTAGAGTTCAGCTTACAAGATTAGATGGTTAGTTTCTATAAATACAAAACCATTTCACATTTCCCTTCGCCAGTCTTAACTGTATCAGGTTCAATGGGTATCATCTCAGCCTAAAGCACCCCAAATGTCTTTATTATTTAATTATATAAATATTATAACAAACGATTTTTTCCAGTTCAAGAAATTGAACTGGAAATACAGCATATCTTTCTTTGGTTAGATCGATACCTATTGTTCACTCATTTCTCGAACAGTTTTTTCTATATTTTTTGCATACGATATTGCTGAAATGATTGAAACACCATCCATATTAGCCTTCATAATGTCTTTAATATGTTGCGTCTGTATCCCACCAATTGCAACTAAGGGCATTTGTGGCAATAGTTTTCTCATCAATTTAAGACCTTCATAACCTATAGCACCACCAGCATCGTCCTTTGACTGGGTATCAAATACAGGACCAACACCAACATAATCTACATATTCAACTTTTGATTGTTGAAATTCTTCCTCGTTTTTTATAGAAAGACCAATTATTTTATCTGGCATCAATTTTCTAATTTCATCAACTCCAAGGTCATCTTGTCCTACATGTACGCCATCAGCATCTATTTCCAATGCCAAATCAATATCATCATTAACGATAAATGGAACATTATATTTTTTACAAAGAGCCTGTAGTTTTATTGCTAGTTCGACTTTTTCTATACCTTTCAGGGCTCCCTCACCTTTTTCACGGAATTGAAATAAGGTTATACCACCTTTTAAGGCTTCCTCAACGACCGTATATAGATCTTTTCCTTGGCAAGTAGTCGTTCCACAAATAAAATATAGTTTTAGTAATTCTTTATGAAACATTTTTCTTCACTCTTTTGAATTTCTTTACATCTTCGTCTGTAATCTCGTATAAGGCATTTATAAATTCAACTTTAAATGTTCCAGGAAGATGTCCATTTGGACGTTTTTCTGCCATTTCTCCAGCGATATTGTAAACCAACATTGCTGTTTCTAATGATTTCAATTCTTGACCTTTTTCAAGTCCGATAAAGCTTGCTACTACAGCACCTAATAAGCATCCTGTCCCAATAACTTTTGGCATCATGGCACTACCATTATGAATCGTTACCACTTCTCCATTTACCGCAATAGCATCCACTTCACCTGTTACTACAATTGGAATATTGAACTTCTCATTTGCTGCTAGAGCAATTTCATCAATATTATCTACGCCCGCACTATCTACTCCTTTAGATGCCACATTTATCCCTACTAAAGAAGCAATCTCGCCAGCATTTCCCCTAATCGCTGCTAGTTTGTAATTGTTGATTAGATCATCTGCTACTTTTTTTCTATACTCTCCTGCTCCACAGGCTACAGGATCTAAAACTGCTGGGACATTATATTTCTCTGCAATTTTCAGAGCAGCTTGGTATAATTTCCAATTTTCATCTGTCAATGTTCCTATGTTTATTAATAAACCTCCAGCATACTTTAACAAATCCTCTAAATCTGCAGGAAACTCACTCATAGCTGGTGATGCACCCAGTGCTACTAATCCATTTGCTGTGAAATTTTTTACGACATCATTGGTGATGCAAATGACCAAAGGTGCTTTTTCTTTTAATAATTTTAAACTTGTCATATTGAAATCCTTCCTTTTCACTTTATACGATCTACTGATTTCGATTTATCTCTATCTTTCGTTAAGAAATTTTTTTATTTACATTGAATAATTTATGCTCAATGAAAATCAAAGAGCAAACTAGGAAGCTAGCCGTAGGCTGTACTTGAGTACGGCAAGGTGAAGCTGACATGGTTTGAAGAGATTTTCAAAGAGAATTACCTCATCAAATTTGTAAATATCCTGAACTTTCCCTAGGCATCATAACCAATATCAAAAAATGCTAATTCTAAAGCGACTGCTTGATTCCAGCGTTCCTGAAGTTCTGTCAAATCTTCTCGATTTTTCCCGACACGATTGAGTTCGTCAACCAGAAATTGAACCCACTCTGTAAAGAAAGGACCTCTGTGGAGATTGACCCATTCTAAATGAATATAGGCTTCAGGTAGAGCCAAATCTTTAGAACCCCAGTCTAAATAGAGACCTTCTGCAATGACCAGCATGACCAAAAGATGAGCATAGTCTGATGAAGTCACAGCAGAATACATTAGCCCCTGAAACGCTTTTGTTACAGGGTGCAAGGTCACTTCTAGATAGTCATTCTCTGCTACTTTTAACTCTTTGAAAGCCTTTTGGAAGTAACCATCTTCATCTGCTTCAAGAAAGCCTAGTTGCTTGGCAAAACGAAGCTTGGATTCAAGTTGGTCTGCGTGTGCTACGCAGGCACCCAGCATAGATAAGAAGGCATCAAAGAAGTGATAATCTTGAATTAGGTAGTCTTTTAAGACCTTATTCTCAATTGTCCCCGCAAAAAGTTCCTTAATAAAACGATGATTGATTGCAGCCTGCCAATCCTTCTGACTGCTTTTTAATAATTCTCCAACAGTCAAACCTGGCTCAAATGCATAGTCTTGTGTTTCCATATTTACTTTTCCTCTCTTTACTCGTTCGTAATCAACAAAACATCAAGAAAATCCTAGTTTTACTTGACCTTTTTAAAGAAAATCAAGGGCGTTCAAGAAGAGCTACCTAAAAGCTTTGTATCACCTTCATCCAGCTTATATAAACAAAAAAACTCCAATTACAATCAATAATTAGAGTTGACTTACAAGATTAGATCGTTCATTTCGCCATACGAAAAAAACTATTCACATTTCCCTTCGCCAGTCTTAACTGTATCAGGTTCAATGGGTATCATCTCAGCCTAAAGCACCCCAAATGTCTTTATTATTTAATTACTGCACCAGTATAGCAAAAAATGAAAGCCCTAGCAAGATATTTGATTGAAAAATATATTTATATTGTTTTTGATGCGATTTTCCTTTATTAAAACGTTTAATACTCAATGAAAATCAAAGTGCAAACTAGGAAGCTAGCCGCAGACTGTTCAAAGCACTGCTTTGAGGTTTCAGTCACATATATAATCCAAGGGGTTTGAAGAGATTTTCGAATATAATCCAAGGGGTTTGAAGAGATTTTCGAAGAGTATAAAACACAAGCAAAAACCTCCACATCAAGTGGAGGCAAGCTGTTTTATCAATACAATTTTAAGTCGCGTGGGTCAACTGGGAAGGTTGGGTTGTATGGGTTATGACGAAGTTTAAAATGTTTAACATCTTCAATAGTCTGAGTTCCAGACAACTGCATAACTGTCTTCAATTCCGCATTCAAGTGTTCAAAGACTTGACGCACACCAACACTACCACCGAGAGCCAAACCATAGATAACCGGGCGGCCAATAGCTACCAAGTCTGCTCCTGAAGCCAAGGCTTTAAAGACGTGTTGACCACGACGAATACCTGAGTCAAAGACAATTGGTACGCGTTTGTCAACTGCTTCTGCTACTTCTTGAAGTGAATCAAAGGCAGCTGGACCACCGTCGATTTGGCGGCCACCGTGGTTGGTTACCCAGATACCAGAGGCACCTGCAGCAAGTGAACGTTCAACATCCTCACGGCATTGTGGTCCCTTGACATAAACAGGAAGTCCTGAGTATTCAGCGATAAATTCTACATCACGTGGAGACAAGCGTTGTTTAGCTGATTTGTAAACAAAGTCCATTGATTTTCCAGCACCTTCTGGCAGATATTCTTCAACAATCGGCATGCCAACTGGGAAGACAAAACCATTACGCTTATCAACCTCACGATTGCCCCCTACCGTAGCATCTGCCGTTAAGACAATCGCTTTATAACCTTCAGCCTTCACACGGTCCATGATATGGCGATTGATACCGTCATCCTTACTAAAGTAAAATTGGAACCAATGTGGTGTCCCTTGAAGGGCTTCCGTAATTTCTGGAAGGTCGACAGTAGAGTAAGAGCTGGTTGTATAGAGAGAACCAAACTCATGCACACCACGCGCAGTCGCCACTTCACCCTGTTCATTTGCCAATTTATGAGCCGCAACAGGCGCCATAATGATTGGTGAAGACAATTTTTCGCCTGCAAATTCAATCTCTGTACTTGGATTTTCTACATTGCAAAGTGTATGAGGAACGATGAGTTTGTGGTTAAAGGCACGAATATTCTCACGCAAAGTGAAAGTATCCTCCGCCCCACTAGCGATATAGCCAAATGCTGCTTTAGGAATAACTTGTTGCGCCATTGGCTCCAAATCATAGGTATTGATGAAATCTACATGACCTTCTGCATTGCTTGTTTTGTATGACATAAAATGTCCTCCTTGATAAGTAAGCGTTTACTTTGTATATTACAAAAAATATTCTAACTCTTTTTTCAAAATTTTTCAAATATTTTGTTTGGAAATTTCAGAAATTCTAGGACTATGATAAAAAATCCCTATAACAGCAATAAAAAATACATATTATCCAAAGGAGATTTTAAGTGCTACAATAACTGTATTATTTCTAGATGGGAGGTTCTATTTTTGGATTGGTCCATTGTTGAACAATATCTACCACTATATCAAAAGGCATTTCTTCTGACCTTGCATATTGCAGTTTGGGGAATTTTGGGATCCTTTCTGCTCGGTTTAATCGTTAGTATCATCCGACATTATCGAATTCCTATTTTGGCGCAAGTAGCGACAGCCTATATTGAATTGTCACGCAATACGCCCCTTTTGATTCAACTCTTCTTTCTCTACTTCGGTCTTCCCCGAATCGGGATTGTCCTATCTTCGGAAGTCTGTGCTACTCTGGGACTAGTCTTTTTAGGTGGCTCCTATATGGCAGAATCTTTCCGAAGTGGGCTGGAAGCCGTCAGTCAAACCCAGCAGGAGATTGGATTAGCTATCGGTCTGACACCTCTACAGGTCTTTCGCTATGTGGTTCTTCCGCAAGCAACAGCGATTGCTCTACCATCTTTTAGTGCTAATGTTATTTTCCTCATCAAGGAAACCTCTGTTTTCTCAGCAGTGGCTTTGGCCGACCTCATGTACGTCGCCAAGGACTTGATTGGGCTCTATTATGAGACAGACATTGCGCTAGCTATGTTGGTAGGTGCTTACCTGATCATGCTGCTACCCATCTCACTGGTCTTTAGCTGGATAGAAAGGAGGCTCCGCCATGCAGGATTCGGGAATCCAAGTACTCTTTCAGGGAAATAATCTCCTGAGAATCTTACAGGGATTGGGCGTTACGATTGGGATATCCATCCTGTCTGTCCTCTTATCCATGATATTCGGGACAGTCATGGGAATCATCATGACCTCCCATTCTAGAATCGTGCGATTTTTGACACGATTGTATCTGGAATTTATCCGTATCATGCCCCAGCTGGTGTTGCTCTTCATCGTTTACTTTGGCTTGGCTCGAAACTTTAATATCAATATCTCAGGAGAGACTTCTGCTATTATCGTTTTTACCCTCTGGGGAACAGCTGAAATGGGGGACTTGGTTCGTGGAGCTATCACTTCCCTCCCTAAGCATCAGTTTGAAAGCGGACAGGCACTCGGCTTGACCAATGTTCAACTTTACTGCCACATCATCATCCCACAAGTTTTGAGAAGACTGCTACCGCAAGCCATCAACCTTGTCACTCGGATGATCAAAACCACTTCCTTGGTTGTCTTGATTGGGGTTGTTGAAGTGACCAAGGTTGGGCAACAAATCATTGATAGCAATCGCCTGACCATCCCAACCGCTTCCTTCTGGATTTATGGAACCATTCTGGTCTTGTATTTCGCAGTCTGCTTTCCTATTTCCAAACTATCTACTCACTTAGAAAAACATTGGAGGAACTAAATGTCTGAAACTATCTTAGAAATCAAGGAACTCAAAAAATCCTTCGGAGACAATCCCATCCTCCAAGGTCTATCCCTACAAATCAATAAAGGGGAAGTTGTCGTCATTCTAGGACCCTCTGGTTGTGGGAAAAGTACCCTCCTTCGTTGCCTCAATGGTTTAGAAAGTATTCAAGGAGGAGATATCCTGCTGGATGGTCAGTCTATCGTTGAAAATAAAAAAGATTTTCACCTAGTTCGCCAAAAGATTGGCATGGTCTTCCAAAGCTATGAACTCTTTCCCCATCTGGATGTCCTACAAAACCTCATCTTAGGCCCTATCAAGGCTCAGGGAAGGGACAAGAAAGAAGTAACAGAGGAAGCTTTGCAATTACTAGACCGTGTAGGTTTGTTGGATAAACAACATAGCTTTGCTCGCCAATTATCTGGTGGACAGAAGCAACGGGTTGCAATTGTCCGTGCCCTCCTCATGCATCCAGAAATTATCCTCTTTGACGAAGTGACTGCTTCGCTGGATCCAGAAATGGTGCGTGAGGTTCTAGAACTTATCAATGATTTAGCTCAAGAAGGTCGCACCATGATTTTAGTAACCCATGAAATGCAGTTTGCTCAAGCTATTGCCGATCGGATTATCTTCCTCGACCAAGGGAAAATCGCTGAAGAAGGAAGGGCTCAAGCCTTCTTCACCAATCCACAAACCAAACGAGCCCAGGAATTTTTAAACGTCTTTGACTTTAGTCAATTTGGCTCATATCTATAAAGGAGATTTTTATGAAACTACTCAAACCACTTTTAACTGTTTTGGCACTTGCCTTTGCCCTTATCTTTGTCACAGCTTGTAGCTCAGGTGGAAACGGTGGTCCATCGTCTGGTAAAACCACTGCCAAGGCCCGCACAATCGATGAAATCAAAAAAAGCGGTGAGCTACGAATCGCCGTATTTGGAGACAAGAAACCCTTTGGTTACGTTGACAATGACGGTTCTTACCAAGGCTACGATATCGAACTTGGGAATCAACTGTCCCAAGACCTTGGTGTCAAGGTTAAATACGTTTCAGTCGATGCTGCCAACCGTGCTGAATACTTGATTTCAAACAAGGTGGATATTACCCTTGCCAACTTTACAGTGACTGACGAACGCAAGAAACAAGTTGATTTTGCCCTTCCATATATGAAAGTCTCTCTGGGTGTCGTATCACCTAAGACTGGTCTCATTACAGACGTCAAACAACTTGAAGGTAAAACCTTGATTGTCACAAAAGGAACGACCGCTGAAACTTATTTTGAGAAAAATCACCCAGAAGTAAAACTCCAAAAATACGACCAATATAGCGATGCCTACCAAGCTCTTCTTGACGGACGTGGAGATGCCTTTTCAACTGACAATACTGAAGTCCTAGCTTGGGCGCTTGAAAATAAAGGATTTGAAGTAGGAATTACTTCCCTCGGTAATCCAGATACCATTGCGGCAGCAGTTCAAAAAGGCAACCAAGAATTGCTAGACTTCATCAATAAAGATATTGAAAAATTAGGTAAGGAAAACTTCTTCCACAAGGCCTATGAAAAAACACTTCACCCAACCTACGGTGATGCTGCTAAAGCAGATGACCTGGTTGTTGAGGGCGGAAAAGTTGACTAAGTTTTAAAAAACAAAACGAACAAGATAGAGATTCTGATAATCAGAATCTCTATCTTGTTCGTTTTTTATCTAGTCCATCATAGATGCAATTTCCATTATTGCAACAACGTTTGTTGGATTATCAGAAGTCAATGAATGATTTGCGAACCCAAGAGCAACACGGAATTGTACATTCTTGTTTGCTGGGCTATAACCATCACCCATCATCATAGCTGCATAGTGACCTGGTGAGTGTTTCCATACAGTATAGAAGTAGTGAGCTAACGCTTTTTCATTTGTAAGACTTACAATATCCCAAACAGATGTTGTTTCTGCTGTATTTTCAGTCATTGCATTTGTTTGTTTATAGAACTCTGGATCATAAGCAGTTGACCAACGAGAGCCGTCCGGACGTTTGTGCTTACCTTCCTTCTTACCTTGGTAACGCAATGAACCATGATCTGCCATTTCATTTGCACGAATATTGGCAACTCGAGTTAGTTCGCTATCATCTGCTGCGATTGTTGCAGGAGTCAATCCTTTACGAGTACGTTCTTCGTTAAGAAGTTCCATGAAGTGTTCATTAAGTTTACGATTATCTACGATTTGTTCAAGCTTATCAAGTTCTGCTTGAGAGAGGCGAGATGCTTTCCAAACTGAGATAAGTCCACTGTCTCGAGGAAGTTCATCTTCATCATCTGTTGTATCAACCGCCACACGGTCTTTATCAGCTTGAGAAAGATTGTCGTGTAGATACTTAGCACTACGGTGATCTTCATTGTTTGGATCCAAACCATTTTCACCTAGGCTCTTAACGTCTTTCCAAGTGCCATCAATGTCATAGTTTTCATCACTTGTTGGAACTACAACATCTGTTGGGTCAGCGACACGTTTTTTCTTAGTACCATTAAAGGTGATTGTGTCAACTGCATCTTGAATTTCAACTAGCTCACGATTTTTAACAGTTCGTTCACCAGTTTTATTGTTTACTGAAATAACTTTACGATAACGTTTGAATCCATCACGTCCGTTTTCAGTACGAGTTTCACCTTCGAAAAGGTTAGAATCATTTTCAGTACGAGAACCGTGTGAAATTGTTTCAGTTTCTTCTTCAGTAACTTCAGACATCAATTTCTTAGTTCCATAATGAACAACTTTTTGTTTAGCTGGAACTGTGTTGATAAGTTCACGACTTACTTCGGTACGGTTTTGATACTCATCATTTAGATACTTAACTTTGTAAGTTTCTTTACCATTTACCGCATCTTCAACTCGTTCATCACCTTCAAAAAGTTCAGGATCAGCAACTCGTTTTTCACCTTCAGCGGTAAGAACTTTATCTTCGTTAGCATAAGTGTAACGATCTTTAGTTCCAACTTCGACTACTTCATTCACTGCTGGAACAGTTTCAGTATTGATTAGCTCACTCTTAACAAGTTTACCATCTTCATAGTAGTCTTTGTAGTTTTCGATGATTTCACCGTTTTTACCTTTAGTTTTAACAACTCGTTGGTCAGAGAAGAGTTTGTCGCTTTTAACTTCAACAATCTTGAAGTTTTCACCAGCTTTGCGTTCAACTCGAGTTTTATTTTCTGTTAAAACTTTATGAGTTCCAACTCGAACAACCTCTTTAACCGGTTTAACTTCATCACTTTTAACTACGGAAGAACGACCATCATCATAAACAATTGTAGTTTCTGTATAAAATCCTTTTTGACCTTTTGTTTCAACTACACGTTTACCTTCATTAAGGGTCTCGTCTTTAACTTCTTCAGTTTCGTAATTTACTTCAACTGTTCGAGAAGTGCGACTTGTTTCAATGTTTTCACCAGTTCCGATTTCTACAATTTCATCAACTGCAGGAACTTCATTTTCTCGTTTTTCATCACGAGAAACTTCCGTACCATCTGGAGTGGTTACAACTGTAGTAACAAGTTCATAAGAACCATCCTTACCAGCTTGAATTACTTTTTTCTCACCTTTAGGAAGATCTGGGTTTGTATTACTTGTAACTTTATGTTCAATTTTGTGAATTTCACGAGTTACAGTTTCAATATTTTTCTTAGCAACTTTTGTTCCGACATGAACAACTCTATTTTTTGCCTCTTTTTGAGTAGATGAAACAAGAGTACGACCAGTTTCAACACCACCTTCAAGTGTTACAGTGAAAACTTCAAGTTTTTCACCATTTTGTCCGGCTTCTACCTCTTTTTCTACTCCAGCATCTAAGTTTTCATCTGGAACGTATTCTGTACCAGGAAGAATAGGAGTGCGAACCACCTCTTCTTTTGTAGTACGAACCACTTCTTTAGAAGTTTTAGTACCAACATGGATAACTTTATCAACTGCAGGAGTTGTTTGAGTTCCTGTTGCTACACGACTAACTTCTACACCATTTTCAATGGTAATTGTGTAAGTTGTTTCTGTTTTTCCTGCAACACCTTCTTGAACAACTTGAGTTTCACCAACATTAAGATTTGCATCTGGGATATGTTGGACTCCAGGTTCAATTACAGAAGTTTCTACTTCAGTTCGAGTAGTTACAACTTTTTTAACTTCAGGCTGAGCTGGGACAGCAGGTTTAGCTTCAACAGCAGGCTTACCATTTTCTGCTGGTTGAGCTGGAACTTCAGGAGTTCCTGGAATAGCTGGTTTAATAACTTCTTCTCTTGTTGTTTCACCAACTACTTTATTAGAAATACCTCCAGATGTTTGACCTTTATCTGCTGGAGCACTTTCAGTTGGTTTAACATCAACTTTTTCTGTTTTCTCATCTAAAGTTTTTTCTTCTTTAGTTGAAGTACCAGTTGTTTGATCTTTGTTTTCAGGAACAATTGGAGTTTTCACTTTCGATTCAACTTCTTTTTTATCTTCCTTTTTATCTAAGACCTTATCTTTTTCTGGTTTAGCTTCAGGCAATGCAGGCTGAACTTCAGGAGTTCCTTTTTCGATAATTACCAATTCAGGCAGTTTAGGTTGAACAGCTGAAATACCTTTGTCATCTGTAACTACAAGTGATGGCAGTTCTGATTGAACAACCAGTTTCCCTTTTTCTGATGTTGATTTTTCTATTTTAACTTTTTCAGTTAGGTTAGCAGATTTTTCCAATATTTTATTATCTTTATTCGCTACTTCTAATTTAGAAACTTGCTCAACTGCGTCTTCACCCTCAGTTCTTACCTGTGACTTAAGCTTTTCCTCTACCTTCGTTATTTCTGATAATTTTTCATATGATTTATCGAGAGATTTAATCGAATCTTCAGCACCAACTTTTTTAGTAGCTACAAATGCTTTAGACAATTCCTCTTTGGCATCTACTTTAGGTAGAAAACTCTTCTCTGTTTCTCTAATAGTATCAGTTGTTGTGTATTCTTTTTCTTTTGAAGAAGAGTATGAAACGGTAACACTTTCACATTGTCCTTGATTTTGACTCGATTGATTTTGCAACACAACTTTTCCAGCTGAAATTCCTAAAAGCGCGACAATTGCTGCTGAGATTACCCAACCTCTTCTACCTTTTTTCAAAGTCTTTTTTTCATTAGTATTTTGTCTATCCATCTTTATTTTCCTGACTTTTCACTGATTATATTTTTACATACTTACACTATCTAATATATTTTTTAGAAAAACGATAATTTCTAACAGTACCTATAATGCCTCCTAGGCTACATGTAAATAAAATCAAAATAAAAATGGAAAAGCTATCGCCAATTACTTTAATACTATATAGATAATTAAAAATTAAAAATAAAGGTAGCGAAATCGGCAGTATAGTACAGCTCACAGCAGCTCGTCTCATTTCTTTGGTCTCTCCACTCATAAACCAAGTCAAAGGTAAAAATCGCATCCAGTTTAGATATTCTTTCTGTTGGACTTTTTCTTCAAACAAATGAGTAAATAAAGTATAAAACGGCAATGCGATATAATAAGTTGCTTTGACTAAAAAGTACATTACAGTTATAAAAATGGCAAAACCCCACCACATATCTCTAACTGTTTTATCAATATCACTTTCATATTTCGGTTTTCCAAACATCTTATTTCTCCTAATCTATTATTTCATTAAATTTGTAAATGTATTAATTGTTGTCATTTTGTTATTGTAATCAACTTTTCTTTGTAATTCTTGAAACTGATAATTTAATTGCTCTGTCCTCATCATATCTTCATACATATTTTGCGCTTGTCCTAGGTCATAGGCTCTACCTTGATCAATTACATTAACCATATAAGCAAAAGCATCAAAATGAATATCTAACCCTGCTTGTTGCCTTGCATAAACAAATGGAATACTATTCAATTTCTCCATACAATAGTTTCTAGCTTGAGCAACTTCATCCTTATGTTTTTTTACTTGATCTGCTATTGGTTTTTCATGCTTCACTCGTTGATAAGCAAAATAAATTGGAGACCATAGCAGAACCCATGCTCCCACCCAAAGGGAGTATTCAAAAGGTTTACTTAAGATTCCTAAACCAGAACTAGAAAATTCACCAAGTCTATCTATATAGGCAACTAAGAACAATGAACCTAAAATTCTGAAAATCCATCCCAAAACACTTAATTTCGGGTTGATAAGAGAAACATGTTTTCCATCTACTATATAAAAATACTTAGTCAGATCTTCTACTCTTTTAGACCAAATAGCAGCTTCAACTATTAAGTTTCTACTACGTTTAGACTCTTCTATTGTCAAAAGATATTCTTGTAAAACAGTCTGGTATGATTGCGGATTAGCGATAGGATAATATTCATATTTTTTGCCTTCTGCAGTAATGACATCAAGTGAATGGTATGCACCATTATCAAAAACTTCAGACCAATGTTTATTTGGTAACCTCCCTTTTACATAGGCTTCCCAAATAGTCCATTCATCAAACAAATCTGACTTAGATTCATCCGGAATAATTCCTAAAAAATAATCTAACTCATTCTCCTCTTGAGAAATAATATCATTCTTATTCATCCATAAGTCTCCTTTCCTTGTTATTTTATCATATTGTGGATATATACACAATATGAAGTCAGATACTTTTTTCTTATAATTAAGTAAAAGGAGTTGATGACGATAATCAGTTTTAACCCACTCTGGGCTACAATGAAGAAAAAAGAAGTTTCTCAATACAAGTTATTAAAATCCGGAGTTGATAATAAAACTCTTGACAGCCTAAAGAAAAATAAAAACATAACTTTACTAACTTTAGAAAAGCTATGTCGGATTTTAGATTGTCTTCCAAATGATATCGTTGAATTTATCGAAGAAACTCCCGATTCTAATATTCGTAACACATTTATCTAGTTCTAATATTTATTCTTATGTCATAATATCTACGTTATCTACTCTCCCTATCATTGTTCACAATATAAACCAAGTAATACTCTTCAAACCACATCAGCTTCACCTTAGATTATATATGTGACTGACTTCGTCAGTCTTATCTACAACCTCAAAGTAGTGCTTTGAGCAATCTGCGGCTAGCTTCCTGGTTTACTTTTTGATTTTGGCTCTTTGTCAACTGTAGTGGGTTGAATAAAAGCTAAGATCTAGAAAGGACGAAATTTGTCCTTTCTTTTTTGA
>NZ_JALDVV010000018.1:0-30943 GCF_023110375.1 Streptococcus mitis
ATCAAAAAAGAAAGGACAAATTTCGTCCTTTCTAGATCTTAGCTTTTATTCAACCCACTACAGTTGACAAAGAGCCCTTTAAATTGGGCTTTCTGTTCATTTGAAACCTGATAAATCAAGCTATAGAAGGCGGTAGACGGATTTGAACCGACGATCAAGCTTTTGCAGAGCCGTGCCTTACCACTTGGCTATACCGCCTTAACGTTTATTATTATACCTTGAAAATGATTTTCAGTCAATAGCTTTTTCAGATTTTTTGTATCAATAAGCCTAAATATTCTGAAAATTCGTTTACTTTTCTTGAAATCTATGATATAATTGATGATAACCTATACTTTATTTATAAGAGGAGTAAATAAATGAAAAAAAGTCAAGTGCTTGCTGTAGCGGGAGCTACCTTATTAGCGTCAGGAGTTCTAGCTGCGTGTTCAAACACTAGTTCGAATAATGCTAAACTAGCAAAAGATTACCAATATGTTTATCAAACAGATCCAGAAACCTTGGATTATATCGTCAGCAATATCGATTCAACATCATTCGTCACAACAAATGCTGTAGATGGTTTGTTGGCTAATGATAAATATGGTAACTTGGTTCCTTCTATTGCTGAATCATGGACAGTTTCAAAAGATGGTTTGACTTATACCTATAAAATCCGTAAGGATGCTAAATGGGTTACAGCAGAGGGAGAAGAATACGCTCCTGTAACTGCTAAAGACTTCGTTACTGGTTTGAAACATGCCGTAGATGGAAAATCAAAAGGACTTTCAATCGTTAGCTCTTCTATTAAGGGATTAGAAGCCTATATCAAGGGTGAAACAAGCGATTTTTCAACCGTTGGAGTAAAAGCACTTGATGATCAAACACTAGAATATACCTTGAACCAGCCAGAAACTTTCTGGAATGATAAGACCACTAGTGGTGTTTTGATGCCGGTTAATGAAGAATTCTTAACTTCAAAAGGTGAAGGTTTTGGTGCCCCAACCGATGCTAACTCTATTCTTTATAACGGTCCATTTGTCTTAAAATCTGTAACTCCAAAATCATCTATCGAGATGGCTAAAAATGATGCTTACTGGGACAAAGAAAATGTAAAAATTGAGAACGTTAAGTTCACTTTCTGGGATGGTAAGGACCAAGATGTGATTGCTAAAGGTTTTGCTGATGGTCAATATAGCAAGGCTCGTATCTTCCCTACAAGTTCTACATATGAAAAATATGCAGCTGACTTTAAAGATAACATTTACTTTAATGAACCAGGAGCGGGTGTTGCAACTGTCAGCTTGAATTATGGCCGTACAACCTATAACCACACTGCCAAAACAAGTGATACCCAAAAGACATCTACTCAGAAAGCATTGCTAAACAAGGAATTCCGTCAAGCCTTGAACTTTGCTGTCGATCGCAATTCTTACTCAGCTCAAACAAATGGTACTGATGGAGCTGCAGTAGCCATCCGTAATACGTTTGCACCTTATAATCTTCAAGTTGGTAAGAAAACATTTGGTGAATTGGTACAAGATAGCTTGGCTAAGACAAATTCTTCTACTTGGTCAAACGTATCTCTAGCAGATTCTCAAAATGGCCTTTACAATGAAGAAAAAGCTAAAGAAGTCTTTGCTAAAGCAAAATCAAGTCTACAAGCTGAAGGTGTTGAATTCCCAATCCACTTGGATGCCTTGGTTATCCAAGAATCAACAGCGGTTGTAAACCGTGTTCAATCATTGAAACAATCAATTGAAAAAGTATTGGGTTCAGATAATGTTGTTGTAGACTTACAACAAATGACTCAAGCGGAAGCTTTACCAATTTCATTTAGCGCTCCAACAGCTAAAGAGCAAGACTGGGATATCCATACCTTGCTAGGATGGAACCCTGACTATCAAGATCCTTCTACTTTCTTGGATCAATTCGTCCTTAAGGGAGGAAGCACTCGTCTTTACCTTGGTATTGACCAAAACACAGATGCATCAGTAGTAAGCAAACTTGGTTTAGCTGACTATGGAAAATTACTTGATGACGCAAACAGCGAAAACCAAGATGTTCAAAAACGTTATGAAAAATACGCGGTGGCACAAGCTTGGTTGACTGATAATGCTTTGACAATTCCAGTAATGGCTTCTCCTAAAGAAACAGCGGTTTCATATGTTTCAAAAGTTCTACCATTTAGCTCTTCATATTCAGTAGCCGGCCTTAAAGGTGAAAATTCAGGATACTTGAAGTACACTGAAGTTGGTGAAAAAGCAATCACCAAAGAAGAGTATGAAAAAGCTCGTGAAAAATGGTTGAAAGAAAAGACTGAGTCAAATGAGAAAGCTCAAAAAGAATTGGCAAGTCATGTGAAGTAAATAATTTTCAATAGAACTTTCTCTCCATGAGGAGAAGGTTCTTTTGGGATTTTTAAAGGAAATGATATGAAAAAATATATTTTTATGCGTGTTTTGCGGTCCTTGGTTTCTATCTTCTTAGTAACAACCTTGACCTACACGATTATCTATACAATGGTTCCTCGAAAATTGATTTTCAAACAGGATACCAACTATAACAAGATTGCGACAACTGCTGATAAACGTGATAACTATGAGAATACTGTTTATGAGCGTATGGGCTATATCGAGTACTACGATACCAAAGAGTTGCAAGAAAAAGCTAGCCAGATGGATGCTTCTGTAACAGTTGAAGCCAATGACACCAACAAGGCTATCTATGAAAAATACATCAAACAAATCGGTCATGGTTGGACCTTGGGAGAATTTACTGAAAGTGGCCAATTCTACGCTACTCGTGAAATCCCAATTTTTGAACGTGTTTTCAAATTCTATGCTAACTTGATTGACATTGATCATACAAATAAAATTCAAGACCCTGAAAATCCAGACTTGAAACGTTACCTTCGTTTTGAAAATGATCCAGCTATCGGATGGTCCTTGGTCGGTTCAGGAACAAAACACAAATATCTCTTGTACTTCAACAGTCAGTTCCCATTTGTGCATCAAAACTTTGTGAACATTAATTTAGGTGACTCTTATCCAACCTATGCTAATAGCCCTGTTTTACAGGTCATTACTCAAGGACAAGGACAAACAAAAACATCTCAAGTTCAGTTCCCAACAGGTAAGAAAACTTCTTCTGTAAATATTTACTCAAGAACCTATAAATCACCTAGTCAGGCTGACTCTCGTGAAGTAGCTAACTACGGAAAAGATGATCCTTATACTGCAACTGAAAGCAACTACCAATATCCTTCTATGATTGCTAGCTCTGCAGTCGTTGGATTGATTGGTTTGGTGATTTCTTATGCGATTGCCGTGCCACTTGGTTCAGCTATGGCTCGCTTCAAGAATACTTGGATTGATAGCTTCTCAACAGGGTTTTTGACCTTCTTGATGGCCCTTCCAACCATTGCCTTGGTTTACATTGTTCGTTTGATTGGATCATCAATTGGTCTTCCAGATTCATTCCCTATTTTGGGTGCTGGAGATTGGCGTTCGTATGTTTTACCAGCAGTGATTCTTGGTTTGTTGGGTGCTCCTGGTACAGCTATTTGGATTCGTCGTTACATGATTGACTTGCAATCACAGGACTTTGTTCGTTTTGCTCGTGCCAAAGGTTTGTCTGAAAAAGAAATTTCAAACAAACACATCTTTAAAAATGCCATGGTTCCGCTGGTTTCAGGAATTCCTGGTGCCGTTATCGGGGTTATTGGTGGTGCAACCCTTACTGAAACAGTCTTCGCCTTCCCAGGTATGGGTAAAATGTTGATTGACTCTGTAAAAGCATCTAATAACTCTATGGTCGTTGGTCTTGTCTTCATCTTTACATGTATTTCTATCTTCTCACTTCTTTTGGGAGATATTTGGATGACTATTATTGACCCACGTATTAAATTGACTGAGAAAGGAGGCAAATAATGTCTACAATCGATAAAGAAAAATTTCAGTTTGTAAAACGTGACGATTTTGCCTCTGAAGCTATTGATGCGCCAGCTTATTCATACTGGGGTTCAGTGTTTAGACAATTTATGAAGAAGAAATCAACTGTAGTCATGTTGGGAATCTTGGTAGCTATCATTTTGATGAGTTTCATCTACCCAATGTTTTCTAAGTTTGATTTCAATGATGTCAGCAAGGTAAACGACTTTAGTGCTCGTTATATCAAGCCAAATGCTGAGCATTGGTTCGGTACAGACAGTAACGGTAAATCTCTTTTTGACGGTGTCTGGTTCGGAGCTCGTAACTCTATCCTCATTTCTGTGATTGCGACAGTAATTAACTTGGTTATCGGTGTTTTTGTCGGTGGTATTTGGGGAATTTCAAAATCAGTTGACCGCGTGATGATGGAAGTTTACAACGTCATCTCAAACATCCCATCTCTTTTGATTGTCATTGTCTTGACTTACTCAATCGGAGCTGGATTCTGGAATCTGATTTTTGCCATGAGTGTAACAACATGGATTGGGATTGCCTTCATGATTCGTGTGCAAATCTTGCGTTACCGTGATTTGGAATACAATTTGGCGTCACGTACCTTGGGAACACCAACCTTGAAGATTGTTGCCAAAAATATCATGCCTCAATTGGTATCTGTTATTGTGACAACCATGACTCAAATGCTTCCAAGCTTTATCTCATACGAAGCCTTCTTGTCATTCTTCGGTCTTGGATTACCAATTACCGTGCCAAGTTTGGGTCGTTTGATTTCGGATTATTCACAAAACGTAACAACCAATGCTTACTTGTTCTGGATTCCATTGACAACTCTTGTCTTGGTATCCTTATCCCTTTTCGTAGTTGGTCAAAACTTAGCGGATGCTAGTGATCCACGTACACATAGATAGGAGTAGAAATGACAAAAGAAAAAAATGTAATTTTGACTGCTCGCGATATTGTCGTGGAATTTGACGTTCGTGACAAAGTATTGACAGCCATTCGCGGCGTTTCCCTTGAACTAGTTGAAGGAGAAGTATTAGCCTTGGTAGGTGAGTCAGGATCAGGGAAATCTGTTTTGACAAAGACATTCACAGGTATGCTTGAAGAAAACGGTCGCATTGCCCAAGGTAGTATTGACTACCGTGGTCAAGATTTGACAGCTTTATCTTCTCACAAGGATTGGGAACAAATTCGTGGCGCTAAGATTGCGACTATCTTCCAAGATCCAATGACTAGTTTGGACCCAATTAAAACAATTGGTAGTCAGATTACAGAAGTTATTGTAAAACACCAAGGAAAAACAGCTAAAGAAGCGAAAGAATTGGCCATTGACTACATGAATAAGGTTGGGATTCCAGATGCAGATAGACGTTTTGATGAATACCCATTCCAATATTCTGGAGGAATGCGTCAACGTATCGTTATTGCGATTGCTCTTGCCTGCCGACCTGATGTCTTGATTTGTGATGAGCCAACGACTGCCTTGGATGTGACCATCCAAGCTCAGATTATTGATTTGTTGAAATCTTTACAAAACGAGTACCATTTCACAACAATCTTTATCACCCACGACCTTGGTGTGGTGGCAAGTATTGCAGATAAGGTAGCGGTTATGTATGCAGGAGAAATCGTTGAGTATGGAACTGTTGAGGAAGTCTTCTATGACCCTCGCCATCCATATACATGGAGTCTCTTGTCTAGCTTGCCTCAGCTTGCTGATGATAAAGGGGATCTTTACTCAATCCCAGGAACACCTCCGTCACTTTATACTGACCTGAAAGGGGATGCCTTTGCCTTGCGTTCTGACTATGCAATGCAGATTGACTTCGAACAAAAAGCTCCTCAATTCTCAGTATCAGAGACACATTGGGCTAAAACTTGGCTACTTCATGAGGATGCTCCAAAAGTAGAAAAACCAGCTGTGATTGCAAATCTCCATGATAAGATTCGTGAAAAAATGGGATTTGCCCATCTGGCTGACTAGGAGGAAGGAAATGTCTGAAAAATTAGTAGAAATCAAAGATTTAGAAATTTCCTTCGGTGAAGGAAGTAAGAAGTTTGTCGCAGTTAAAAATGCTAACTTCTTTATCAACAAGGGAGAAACTTTCTCGCTTGTAGGTGAGTCAGGTAGTGGGAAAACAACTATTGGTCGTGCCATCATCGGTCTTAATGATACAAGTAATGGGGATATCATTTTTGATGGTCAAAAGATTAATGGTAAGAAATCGCGTGAACAAGCTGCAGAATTGATTCGTCGTATCCAGATGATTTTTCAAGATCCTGCCGCAAGTTTGAATGAACGTGCGACTGTTGATTATATTATTTCTGAAGGTCTTTACAATCATCATCTGTTCAAGGATGAAGAAGAACGTAAAGAGAAAGTTAAAAATATTATCCGTGAAGTGGGGCTTCTTGCTGAGCACTTGACTCGTTACCCTCATGAATTCTCAGGTGGTCAACGTCAACGTATCGGTATTGCCCGTGCCTTGGTCATGCAACCAGACTTTGTTATTGCGGATGAGCCCATTTCAGCCTTGGACGTTTCTGTGCGTGCTCAAGTCTTGAACTTGCTCAAAAAATTCCAAAAAGAACTTGGTTTGACCTATCTCTTCATCGCCCATGACTTGTCTGTCGTTCGCTTTATTTCAGATCGTATCGCAGTTATTTACAAGGGTGTTATTGTAGAGGTTGCAGAAACAGAAGAATTGTTTAACAATCCAATTCACCCATATACTCAAGCCTTGCTTTCAGCGGTACCAATCCCAGATCCAATCTTGGAACGTAAGAAGGTCTTGAAGGTTTACGACCCAAGTCAACACGACTATGAGACTGATAAGCCATCTATGGTAGAAATCCGTCCAGGTCACTATGTTTGGGCTAACCAAGCCGAATTGGCGCGTTACCAACAAGGGTTAAACTAATAATGGTTTTATAATTTCCATAAAAATTGATATGGGAATTATAAACCTTTTTTTGTTGGACTGATTTGAAAAAATCTTTGAAAGTATCCTGAAAGAATTTTCGAAAAATTTTAAAAAATTCTGAAATATTCTTGACAGGTGATGAAAAAGGTGGTAAGATAGGAAACATCAAAAAAGAAAGCAGAAAAAGAAATGAATAAGAGACAAGCTGTAACGATGAATCAAAACTTTTACTTTAGCTACTTTAGATAGTGTTTGTAGACATGTCACCATGGATGCAAACAGTTCAAGCAATTTGTTTGTATCTATGTGGCTAAGATTTTTGATTGTGGTCCATATAGATGAATATCTAAATGGACTAGCAAAGTTATAACTTGTTAGATTATTTCAAGCATCCGTTTAGATAGTATCTAGGCGGTTTTTTGTTTTATCTTTTCTGAGAAGGAGTTTCATTATGAAAGTTGTTCGAAAATTACTAGCACCCCTCTTGGTAGTGGGGATTCTCTTGACCTCTCTGATCATTTTGCATCAGTTGAAGGCAGATAAGAAAAAAGATGTATTTCGTATCGGTATTTCACAATTTATTACCCACCAGTCTCTAGACGCTACCAGAGAAGGCTTTGTGGATGAGTTGGATAAGCAAGGCTATGTTGAGGGGAAAAATATTGAGATTGATTTGCAAAATGCACAGGGAGAACAACGAAACCTAAAAACGATTTCCCAGCAACTAGCAGAATCTAGTGATGTCGTTCTAGCCATCGCAACGCCTTCTGCTCAGAGCTTGGCCAATACAACACAAACGACACCTGTTATCTTTTCAGCGGTAACAGATCCTGTCAGTGCCAAGTTGGTAGAGTCAAGAGAGCATCCTGGGGGCAATGTAACTGGGACAAGCGATCAGTCATCAGATGCCATTTCAACCCAAATCAATTTGATAAAGAAAGTGTTGCCCAAGGCTAAAACGATTGGAATTCTTTATACTCAGAGCGAGCCAAACTCAGTTGTCCAAAAGGATGAAGCTAAGCGCCTTCTGGAAGAAAAAGGCTTTACCGTTGTTGAAAAAACAATCTTGGACAGTAACAACGTCAAGGCGGTAGCAGAAAGCTTGATGGCAGAGGTGGATATGGTTTTTGTCCCAACGGATAATATCATTTCGTCAACCATGGAAACAGTTAAGCAGGTTTCTATTAAACACAAGGTTCCAGTATTCGGTGGTTCAACAGAAATGATTGCTGTTGGTGGCTTGTATAACTACGGAACCAATTATGAAGAATTGGGACGCCAGACAGCAAGAATGCTGATTCGTGTTTTAAAAGGTGAGAATCCAGAAAATATAGCAGTTGAGTTGCCTGAAAAACTGGAATTGCATACCAATCAAGAAATGGCAGATGCACTAGGAATTGATATTAGCAAGTTAGAAAGCAAGGAATAAGGAGGTTTAAGATGAATTTTGTGTTATCTAGTTTATCAGAAGGTTTGTTGTGGTCGATTATGGCGATTGGGGTCTACTTGACTTTCCGTATTTTGGATATTGCGGATATGACTGCTGAGGGAGCCTTTCCTCTGGGGGCAGCTGTCGTTGTATCACAGATACAGGCAGGGACAAATCCTTGGATTGCGACCTTACTTGCTTTGTTAGCAGGTATGATTGCTGGTCTTGTATCAGGAATGCTCCACACCAAGATGAAAATCCCAGCTCTCTTGACAGGGATTGTGACCTTGACAGGGCTTTATTCGATCAATATTAAAATCATGGGAAGTGTGCCCAATCTTTCCTTGGGAGATTCTTCGACTGTCTTTAAACAGTTGGCGAGCTTGGGGCTGTCAAATGAAGAAGCTGTTTTCTCACTCAGTTTAGCTTGTCTCTTACTTGTTTGTTTGGTCTTGACTCTTTTGATGAAAACAGAGATTGGCTTGGTCTTGCGTTCGACTGGGGACAATATTCCGATGAGTGAGGCCAATGGGGTCAATGTAGACACGATGAAGATTGTTGGTTACATGATTTCAAATGGCTTGATTGCCCTATGTGGTTCCTTGTTTGCCCAAAATGATGGATTTTCAGATGTGACTTCTGGGACAGGAACTATCGTTGTTGGTTTGAGTGCAGTCATTATTGCGGAAGTCTTGATTCACGACTTGACCATTGGAGGCCGCTTGTTATCCATCGGAATTGGTGCTATTGTTTACCGTTTGATTATTTTAAATATCTATGAAATTCCAAATCTAGATCAAAACCTAGTTCGTCTCTTTAATGCAATCTTGCTTGCCTTGGTTTTATTTGCGCCAGAATTGCAAAAGAGATTAAAGATTCGTGGTCTGAAATTGAGAAATGAATAGGAGGAGAAAGTTATGGCAAGTTTGTTAACACTTGAAAATATTCACAAAACATTTGAAGCAGGGACGGTCAATGAGAACCATGTCCTCAAAGGATTAGATTTAGAGGTTGAAGAGGGAGATTTTATCTCTGTAATTGGTGGAAATGGAGCAGGGAAATCCACTTTGATGAATATCTTGGCTGGTAATTTATCTGTGGATGAAGGGGACCTTTTATTGGCAGGCAAATCCATTAAAAATCTGAGTGTAAGAAAGAGAGCCAAGGATATCGCCCGTGTTTTTCAAGATCCTAAGATGGGAACAGCTTTTCGTTTGACGATTGAGGAGAATATGGCTATTGCCTTGAGACGTGGGCAGAAGAGAGGGCTTGGTTGGGGCGTGAAGGAGAAGGAGAGAATCCAGTTCCAAGAGGCCTTGAAAGAGTTGAATATTGGCCTTGAAAACCGCTTGAAAGTGGATACTCAATACCTCTCAGGAGGACAAAGACAGGCCTTGACCCTAGTCATGGCAGCTCTGGTGAAACCCAAACTTTTGCTTTTGGATGAACATACTGCGGCACTTGACCCGAAAACGAGTCAAATGGTGATGGATTTGACGCAAAAGATTGTGGAACACCATCAGTTGACGACTTTGATGATTACCCACGATATGAACCATGCGATTGAGTACGGAAATCGTCTTATTATGCTCTATCAGGGTAAGATAGTGGTGGATGTCAAGGGAGAGGAGAAAAAGCATCTGACGGTTGAAGATCTCATGCATCTCTTCCAGAAAAATAGTGGCCAAAGTCTAGTTAGTGATGAATTAGTTTTGGGATAAAGAAAAAGGCTGAGATGTGGTGTCTCAGTCTTTTATTAGTACAAATGGATAGGCAGAAATATGAAATTGATACTCTTCGAAAATCTCTTCAAACCGTGTCAACTCTATCTGCAACCTCCAAACCGTGTTTTGAGCAGCCTGTGGCTAGCTTCCTAGTTTGCTCTTTGATTTTCAGTGAGTATAAACTCAGTAGGGAGCTCTCTTTTGCAGAAAAGCAGGGTTCTTTTTGCTGTCTATTCCCTCCCTGAAAGCGTAAAACAAACTAGTCAGGGTGGCTAGTTTGTGGTATAATGAAAGAGACTCAAAAAGAAACAGGAGAAAAATGATGGATTTACTATTAGCAATTGTATTGATTGTGCTAGCTTTTCTAGGAGGAGCTCTTGGAGGGATGTACTTGGTTCGTAAGCAAATCGAAAAAGAATTTGCTGACAACCCACGTTTGAATGCTGAAGCAGTTCGTACTCTTTTGAGTGCAAATGGTCAAAAACCAAGCGAAGCTAAGGTACAACAAGTTTACCACCAAATCATCCGCCAACAAAAGGCAGCCCTTGCTAACAATAAAAAGAAAAAATAAATAAGGAAAAGTCTGGGATGAAAGTTCCAGACTTCTCACTATGTTGGCTAAGTGTTTAGGGATGAGACTTTTTCCTTGCATTCTATTGATATTTGATTATGATTAAGAGAGATAGTTATTGATTAGGCTGTCATTCAGTTCATAAGGAAGAATAATCATAATGAACTATCAATCAGAAAAAAGACTAGAAAGAAGACTGTATGGATAATCGACCAATTGGTTTTTTGGATTCGGGTGTCGGGGGCTTGACCGTTGTGCGCGAGCTCATGCGTCAGCTTCCCCATGAAGAAATCGTCTATATTGGGGATTCGGCACGGGCGCCTTACGGGCCCCGTCCTGCTGAGCAAATTCGTGAATATACTTGGCAGTTGGTCAACTTTCTTTTGACCAAGGATGTCAAAATGATTGTCATTGCTTGTAATACTGCGACTGCGGTCGTCTGGGAAGAAATCAAGGCTCAACTAGATATTCCGGTCTTGGGTGTGATTTTGCCAGGAGCTTCAGCAGCCATCAAGTCCAGCCAAGGTGGGAAAATCGGAGTCATTGGAACACCCATGACGGTACAATCAGACATCTACCGTCAGAAAATCCATGATTTGGATCCGGACTTACAGGTGGAGAGTTTGGCCTGTCCCAAGTTTGCTCCCTTGGTGGAGTCTGGGGCTCTGTCAACCAGTGTCACTAAGAAAGTAGTTTATGAAACCCTACGTCCCTTGGTTGGAAAGGTGGATAGCCTGATTTTGGGTTGTACCCATTATCCACTGCTCAGACCTATTATTCAAAATGTCATGGGGCCCAAGGTTCAACTTATCGATAGTGGGGCAGAGTGCGTACGGGACATCTCAGTCTTACTCAATTATTTTGAAATCAATCGTGGTCGCGATGCCGGACCACTCCATCACCGTTTTTACACAACAGCCAGCAGCCAAAGTTTTGCACAAATTGGTGAAGAATGGCTGGAAAAAGAGATTCATGTGGAGCATGTAGAATTATGACAAATAAAATTTATGAATATAAGGATGAGCAGGACTGGTATGTTGGGTCCTATGGTATTTTTGGTGGCGTCCGGACGTTGACGGATGATGATTTGAATTTTCCTCTATTGGAGTTTGCCCAAAGATTTCGAGATGAGGATCGAGGTTTCCCGATTTCAGTTACTGTTTTACGCTATGGTTCTCGCTACCGTTTATTGTCTTTTGTGGTAGATATACTAAACCAAGAAGCAGGTCGCAATCTAGAAGTCATCCAACGTCAGGGAGCTTTGCTCTTGGTTGAAAATGGGCAACTCCTGCATGTAGAATTGCCCAAGGAAGGTGTTGATGTAGAAGCATTCTTTGAGACAAACAAGGTCAGAGAAACCTTATTGATTGCGACTCGTAACGAGGGCAAGACCAAGGAATTCCGAGCTATCTTTGACAAGCTAGGCTACGATGTGGAAAATCTCAATGACTATCCTGACTTGCCTGAAGTAGCAGAAACAGGCATGACCTTCGAAGAAAATGCCCGTCTCAAGGCAGAAACTATTTCTCAATTAACGGGCAAGATGGTTTTGGCAGATGACTCAGGTCTCAAAGTCGATGTCCTTGGTGGCTTGCCAGGTGTCTGGTCAGCTCGTTTCGCAGGTGTGGGAGCTACTGACCGTGAAAACAATGCCAAACTCTTGCACGAATTGGCCATGGTCTTTGAACTCAAGGACCGCTCGGCTCAATTCCATACAACCCTAGTCGTGGCCAGTCCAAACAAGGAAAGCTTGGTTGTTGAAGCAGACTGGCCTGGCTACATTAACTTTGAACCTAAGGGTGAAAATGGATTTGGTTACGATCCTCTCTTCCTTGTAGGAGAGACAGGTAAGTCCTCAGCTGAATTAACCCTTGAAGAAAAAAATAGCCAATCTCACCGTGCCTTAGCCGTTAAGAAACTTTTGGAGGTATTTCCATCATGGCAAAGCAAACCATCATTGTAATGAGCGATTCCCATGGCGATAGCTTGATTGTGGAAGAAATCCGTGATCGCTATGTAGGCAAAGTTGATGCCGTTTTTCATAACGGCGATTCTGAACTGCGTCCTGATTCTCCCCTTTGGGAAGGCATCCGTGTTGTTAAAGGGAACATGGACTTCTACGCCGGCTACCCAGAACGTTTGGTGACCGAGCTTGGTTCGACCAAGATTATCCAAACCCATGGTCACTTGTTTGACATCAATTTCAACTTTCAAAAGTTGGACTACTGGGCTCAGGAAGAAGAGGCCGATATCTGTCTCTATGGTCACTTGCATGTGCCAAATGCTTGGATGGAAGGAAAGACCCTCTTTCTAAATCCAGGTTCTATCAGTCAACCACGTGGGACCATCAGAGAATGTCTCTATGCTCGTGTGGAAATTGATGACAGTTATTTCAAAGTCGACTTTTTGACACGAGACCATGAGGTGTATCCGGGCTTGTCCAAGGAGTTTAGCCGATGATTGCCAAGGAGTTTGAGACTTTCTTGTTGGGGCAAGAAGAAACTTTTTTGACTCCTGCTAAAAATCTAGCCGTTTTGATTGATACCCACAATGCAGATCACGCGACCCTCTTGCTCAGTCAGATGACCTATACCCGTGTTCCTGTTGTGACAGATGAAAAACAGTTTGTTGGGACGATTGGGCTCAGAGATATTATGGCTTATCAGATGGAGCATGACTTGAGTCAAGAAATCATGGCAGATACGGATATCGTTCATATGACGAGAACGGACGTAACGGTTGTTTCGCCTGATTTTACCATTACGGAGGTCTTGCACAAGTTGGTAGATGAGTCCTTCTTGCCGGTTGTGGATGCGTCTGGTATTTTCCAAGGGATTATCACGCGCAAGTCTATCCTCAAGGCAGTGAATGCCCTCTTGCATGACTTTAGTAAGGAATATGAGATTCGATGCAAATGAGAGACAAGATTTCAGCCTTTTTAGAGGAAAAGCAGGGCTTATCTGCCAATTCTAAGCAGTCATATAAGTATGATTTAGAACAGTTTTTAGATTTGGTAGGTGAGCGGATTTCTGAGACCAGTCTCAAGATTTACCAAGCCCAGCTAGTCAATCTAAAAATCAGCGTCCAGAAGCGAAAGATTTCGGCCTGTAACCAATTTCTCTACTTTCTCTATCAAAAAGGAGAAGTGGATAGTTTTTACCGCTTGGAATTAGCTAAACAAGCTGAAAAGAAGACAGAAAAGCCAGAAATTTTAGATCTAGACTCTTTTTGGCAGGAAAGTGCCTATCCAGAGGGCCGTTTACTGGCTCTTCTTATCCTAGAAATGGGGCTCTTGCCGAGTGAGATTTTGGCTCTCAAGGTTGAGGATATCAATCTGGATTTTCAGGTGTTGCGAATCAAGAAGGCTTCCCAACAGAGGATTGTCACCATTCCTACGACCTTACTGTCAGAATTGGAACCCTTGATGGCCCAGACCTACCTCTTTGAAAGGGCAGGGAAAGCCTATTCTCGTCAGTGGGCCTTTCGTCAGTTAGAAGCTTTTGTCAAGGAGAAAGGTTTTCCAGCCTTATCAGCCCAAGCCTTGCGGGAACAGTTCATTCTACGACAAATTGAAAACAAGGTCGATTTGTACGAAATTGCAAAAAAATTAGGATTAAAAACAGTCCTCACCTTAGAAAAATATAGATAATGGATATTAAATTAAAAGATTTTGAAGGGCCCCTGGACTTGCTCTTGCACCTGGTTTCTAAGTACCAGATGGATATCTACGATGTGCCTATTACAGAAGTCATCGAACAGTATCTAGCTTATGTCTCAACCCTGCAGGCCATGCGTCTGGAAGTGACGGGTGAGTACATGGTTATGGCCAGTCAGCTCATGCTGATCAAGAGCCGCAAGCTCTTGCCAAAGGTGGCAGAAGTGACAGACTTGGAGGATGATCTAGAGCAGGATCTTCTTTCCCAAATCGAAGAATACCGCAAGTTCAAGCTCTTGGGTGAGAATTTGGAAGCCAAGCACCAAGATCGGGCCCAGTACTATTCCAAAGCGCCGACAGAGTTGATTTACGAAGATGCGGAGCTTGTGCATGACAAGACGACCATTGACCTCTTTTTGGCTTTTTCAAATATCCTAGCAAAGAAAAAAGAGGAGTTTGCACAGAATCACACGACTATCTTGCGGGATGAGTATAAGATTGAGGACATGATGGTTATCGTGAAAGAGTCCTTGGCTGGACGGGAACAATTGCGCTTGCAGGATTTGTTCAAGGAAGCCCAGAATCTCCAAGAGGTCATTACCCTCTTTTTGGCAACCCTAGAGTTAATCAAAACCCAGGAGCTGATCCTCGTGCAAGAGGAAAGTTTCGGAGATATTTATCTCATGGAAAAGAAGGAAGAAAGTCAAGTGGCCCAAAGCTAGACTTGATAGAGAGGAAAGATGAGTACTTTAGCAAAAATAGAAGCGCTCTTGTTTGTAGCGGGTGAAGATGGGATTAGAGTCCGCCAGTTAGCTGAACTCCTCTCTCTGCCACCGACAGGCATCCAACAGAGTTTAGAAAAATTAGTCCAGAAGTATGAAAGGGACCCAGATTCCAGTTTGGCCCTGATTGAGACAGGGGGCGCTTATAGATTGGTGACCAAGCCTCAGTTTTCAGAGATTTTGAAGGAATACTCTAAGGCACCTATCAACCAGAGTTTATCTCGGGCTGCCCTTGAGACCTTGTCCATCATTGCCTACAAACAGCCCATCACACGGATAGAGATTGATGCCATCCGTGGTGTCAACTCGAGTGGGGCCTTGGCAAAGTTGCAGGCCTTTGACTTGATACGAGAAGACGGGAAAAAAGAAGTGTTGGGTCGCCCCAACCTCTATGTGACTACAGATTATTTCCTAGATTACATGGGGATAAATCATTTGGAAGAATTACCAGTGATTGATGAGCTTGAGATTCAAGCCCAAGAAAGCCAATTATTTGGTGAAAGGATAGAAGAAGATGAGAATCAATAAGTATATTGCCCACGCAGGTGTGGCCAGTAGGAGAAAAGCAGAAGAGTTAATCAAGCAAGGCTTGGTGACGGTCAACGGCCAGGTGGTACGTGAACTCGCAACGACCATCAAGTCAGGAGACAAGGTCGAAGTAGAAGGTCAACCAATCTACAACGAAGAAAAGGTTTATTATCTGCTTAACAAACCACGAGGTGTTATTTCCAGTGTGACAGATGACAAGGGCCGTAAGACAGTTGTGGACCTCTTGCCCAACGTGAAAGAGCGCATCTACCCTGTAGGTCGTTTGGACTGGGATACATCAGGAGTCTTGATTTTGACCAATGATGGGGATTTTACGGATGAAATGATTCACCCTCGTAATGAGATTGATAAGGTTTATGTTGCGCGTGTTAAAGGTGTGGCCAATAAGGACAATCTTCGTCCCTTGACCCGTGGACTTGAGATTGATGGCAAGAAAACCAAGCCGGCTGTCTATGAGATTCTCAAAGTGGACCCAGTTAAAAACCGCTCTGTGGTACAGTTGACTATCCATGAAGGGCGTAACCACCAGGTTAAAAAGATGTTTGAAGCTGTCGGTCTTCAAGTGGACAAGTTGTCACGGACCCGTTTTGGACATCTAGACTTGACAGGACTCCGTCCAGGAGAATCCCGTCGTCTTAACAAAAAAGAAATCAGCCAACTACACACCATGGCTGTAACCAAGAAATAATGAAACGAATCTTAATAGCGCCAGTACGCTTTTACCAACGGTTTATCTCACCAGCCTTTCCACCCTCTTGTCGCTTTGAGCCGACTTGTTCCAACTATATGATTCAGGCTATTGAAAAACATGGCTTCAAGGGTGTTTTGATGGGCTTGGCTCGGATTTTACGTTGCCATCCCTGGTCGAAAACAGGTACGGACCCCGTCCCAGACCATTTTTCTTTAAAGAGAAATTCAAAATAATACTCAATGAAAATCAAAGAACAAACTAGAAAACTAGTCGCAGGCTGCTCAAAACATGGTTTTGAGGTTGTAGATGAAACTGACGAAGTCAGCTCAAAATACTATTTTGAGGTTGCAGATAGAACTGACGAAGTCAGTAATATCTATACGGTAAGGCGACGTTGACGTGGTTTGAAGAGATTTTTGAAGAGTATAAATTGGATTCTAATGTATAAAACACAGATAGATGATACTTGGTATTTATCAAGTGCCATCTATCTGTGTTTTTATTTATTATTGATGTTTCTGCTATTTATTCTAAAATGTTTTTACCTTCTTTAACACGCCAATGATAATCCGATAAAATAATATCTTCAAGAGAGTAGCTAGCCTTCCAATCAAGATATTTTTTAGCTTTTGATGCGTCTGCTAGGACGCTGGCTGGGTCACCAGCACGGCGAGCAACAATTTCGTGTGGTATTTTTTGATTCAGTAATTCTTCGGCAGTTTTAAAGATTTCTTTGACGGTATAGCCTTTTTCAGTTCCTAAGTTAAAGATTTGAGAAGAACTGTTTTCTTGAAATAGGTAGTTCATTCCTTTAACATGAGCCTGTGCAAGATCCAAGACATGAATGTAATCTCGAATACATGAACCATCGCGTGTATCATAGTCATCTCCAAATATTTTTAGGCTATCATTTTGTCCCAATGCGGTCTTGTTGATATTGGGAATGATGTGAGTTGGATTTTTCACACGCAGGCCGTTTGAAGCATCCATTTCAGCCCCAGCAACATTAAAGTAACGGAAAATGACATATTTCCAGTCGTAGCGATTAGCCATCCAGTAAATCATTCGTTCGCCCATCAGTTTTGTCTCTGCATAAGGATTGACAGGATCGAGCAGGGTATCTTCAGTTGCTGGCTTGTCAATACAGTTATTACCATAGAGGGATGCAGTAGAAGAGAACATGATTTTTTGAATGCCAACTTCAGATAAGACTTTGAGAACTTGGTTCATACCAGCAACATTGGCAGTGAAGTATTTACTTGGATTTTCAATACTTTCGCTCACAACAATCTCACCTGCACAATGGAGAACAGCATCAATCTGATTTTCTTCTAAGTAAGTTTTTAAGGCGCTAGCATCATAAACATCCAGTTGTTTAAAGCTAGCACGACTATCTACAGCCGTTCGATTTCCTGTAGAGAGATTATCTAGAACATGTACCTGATAGCCAGCATTTAAAAGAGCTTTAACGGTATGGGAGCCAATGTAGCCAGCCCCACCTGTAACAAGAATTGTTTTGGTCATGATTTTTTCCTTTTCCTAGTTTTGTACTATTTTAAAGAAATAAGAATGCAAAGTCAACTATTTTCTGCAGATTTCATGAAAAAACTAAACAAATATAGCATTGAATTGTTTTTTGTTTGGAAATTAATAGTTTGGTTAATCTTGGAATAGTTCTTAGATTTCACATCACATGCAAGAAAATATAATCTTTTTCTAAGATAGAGCAGGACTAAGATACTAATTTAGAAATCCACCTTCCCGCTATCCTTCTCCTATAAAAAGTGGTAAAATGGATGAAAGAAAGAAGGAACTGAAATGACAACATTATTTTCAAAAATCAAAGAAGTAACAGAACTTGCTGCGATCTCAGGTCATGAAGCACCTGTCCGTGCTTATCTTCGTGAAAAGTTGACACCGCACGTGGATGAAGTGGTGACAGATGGCTTGGGTGGTATTTTTGGTATCAAACATTCAGAAGCTGCAGATGCACCGCGCGTCTTGGTCGCTTCTCACATGGATGAAGTTGGTTTTATGGTCAGCGAAATAAAGCCAGATGGTATCTTCCGTGTCGTAGAAATCGGTGGTTGGAATCCTATGGTGGTTAGTAGCCAGCGCTTTAAACTCTTTACTCGTGACGGTCGTGAAATTCCTGTGATTTCAGGCTCTGTTCCGCCACATTTGACTCGTGGTAAGGGCGGACCAACCATGCCTGCCATTGCAGATATCGTCTTTGATGGCGGTTTTGCGGATAAGGCTGAGGCAGAAAGCTTTGGAATCCGTCCTGGTGACACCATTGTCCCAGATAGTTCCGCTATCTTAACAGCCAATGAAAAAAATATCATTTCAAAAGCTTGGGACAATCGCTATGGAGTTCTTATGGTGAGCGAGTTGGCAGAAGCTCTGTCAGGTCAAAAACTCGGAAATGAACTCTATCTTGGCTCTAACGTCCAAGAAGAAGTTGGTCTCCGCGGTGCTCATACATCTACAACCAAGTTTGATCCAGAAGTCTTCCTAGCAGTTGATTGCTCACCAGCAGGTGATGTTTATGGCGGTCAAGGCAAGATTGGGGATGGAACCTTGATTCGTTTCTACGACCCAGGTCACTTGCTTCTCCCAGGGATGAAGGATTTCCTTTTGACAACTGCTGAAGAAGCTGGAATCAAGTACCAATACTACTGTGGTAAAGGCGGAACAGACGCTGGCGCAGCTCATTTGAAAAATGGTGGTGTCCCATCAACAACAATCGGTGTTTGCGCTCGTTATATCCACTCTCACCAAACCCTCTATGCAATGGATGACTTCCTAGAAGCTCAAGCTTTCTTGCAAGCCTTGGTGAAAAAATTGGATCGTTCAACAGTTGACTTGATTAAAAATTATTAAACTTAAGGAGGTGGTAGGGATGGTAGAACCAAACCTAGAAATCCTTGTAAAAGATCTTTACAATCATGCTCGACATGATTTGAGTGAAGATTTAGTTGCTGCTCTCCTAGAGACTGCTAAAAAACTGTCTACTACAAATGAGCAATTGCTGGCAGTTCGTCTCTCAGGCCTGGTCAATCGTGAATTGCTCCTAAATCCCAAACATCCGGCACCTGAGTTGCTCAACTTAGCTCGCTTTATTAAAAGAGAAGAAGCTAAGTACAGAGGAACCGCAGCTTCTGCGCTTATGTATGGGGAGCTCTTTAAAATGCTTTGATTCCATTGTGAATCAAAGCATTTTTCTATATGTTAGAAAAGCAATTCTAGATTAGGAAAAGAAAAAAGCCATCCTATTTAGGATAGCTTCTTGGTTCTTAGATTTGTTCAGCGATGACCTTTTCAGCTAGATTCATAGCGTGGTCAGATACACGAGTATAGTGGGAAATGATGTCGATAAAGTTGACCCCAGCTTGTGTTGAACACTCGCCCTTGTTGAGGCGTTTGATGTGGGTCTTTCTGAGAACACGTTCCATATTGTTGATTTCTTTATGGCGGTCAATCAGACTTTGAGCTTTTTCAATATCATTGTTTTCCACGCTGTCAAGGGCATCTTTGATAAAGCCAGTGGTCTTTTGATAGATATCAGCTAATTCCTGTAAAGCAGCTTCAGAGAACTCAACGTTTTTACGTTGAAGGTAGTCAGTCAGGTTGATTAGCGCTTCTGCGTGGTCCCCAATTCGTTCCAAATCGCGGGATGAATCAAGAATGTTGGTGAGCACTTCACTTTCTTTCTGGCTAAGAGCTTCACTTGAAAGAGTAATAAGGTAACGAGTCAATTTTTCATCAATGGTATTGATGGCTTCTTCTGTCTTGTGGCCTTTTTCAGCAACCTTTTCATTGAGGTTAATGATGTAGTTGTATGAAAGGTCAAAGGCTTTAGAAGCATAATTTCCTAAGTGAAGGAGTTCTTTTTTGGCATTTCCGAGAGCGATTGATGGAGCTTGTTTAATCAAATGCTCATCAAGATAAAGTGGCTCGTACTTGACAACTTCATCTTCACCAGGGATGAGCTTGGTTACAAAGTAGGCCAAGGCTCCGATGAATGGAAATTGGATAATAGTATTTGTGATATTAAAGGTTCCGTGGGCGAAGGCAATGGTCATTTCTGGAGCCAGATTGAGTGTAGATTCAAACCATTGAATCAAGCCAGTGAAAGGTACAAGGAAGACAATACAGATAACCGTACCAATCACGTTAAAGGCGACATGGGCACCAGCAACACGTTTGGCAGCGATATTAGCTCCAAGAGAAGCAATAATAGCTGTAATGGTCGTTCCGATATTATCACCAAACAAGACTGGTAGGGCACCTTGTAGATCAATCAAACCACTTGCGTAAAGATTCTGTAGGATACCGATAGTTGCGGAAGAAGCTTGAATGAGTAGGGTTAGTCCAGTTCCGACAAAGACACCTAGAATAGGACTCTTGCTTAGTTCAACCATATAGTCTCTAAAGACTTGCAGGTCTTTTAGAGGTTCCATTGCACCGCTCATAAGATTGAGAGCGAAGAAGATACCACCTACACCAAAAATGATACGTCCGATGTTATTGATAGAGCGATTCTTGGTGAAGAAGAGACAAATCGCTCCGATGAAAAGCATTGGTAAGGCGTAATCTCCTAGCTTAAAACCGATGATAAAGGATGTAACGGTAGTTCCAATATTGGCACCCATGACAATACCGATAGCTTGACGCAAGGTCAAAAGTCCTGCGCTGACTAGCCCCACTGTAATGACTGTGACACCAGAACTTGACTGAATTAGCGCCGTCATACCGATACCAACTAGCACACCGAAGAACGGATTGCTGGTATATTTGTCAATGTAAAAACGAAGGCGATCTCCAGCAGCTTGTTGCAAACCGTCTCCCATGGTCTTGATACTATATAAGAATAGTCCCAGACCACCTAAAAAGTGAAATAAAATTTCCTGCCAATTAATGGACATTTCTTTTTCCTCCGAAAAATAATAACGGAATTTCTCCTATTCTATTTTAAAGGATAAAAGTAAATCTAACAAGTGTTAAGCTAAGATTTTAGAAAGAAAATTCGTTAGAAAAAGCAAAAATAATATACTCTAGCATGTCACAAAGATTAAATATCGAAAAATCTTGTGAAATCTTTCCTTATATTTCCAAAGTGTGATATAATAGTTTCGAATAAAATAAATAAAGGGGTTTTTGTAACATGGCAAAACTTACTGTTAAAGACGTTGACTTGAAAGGTAAAAAAGTCCTCGTTCGTGTTGACTTCAACGTACCTGTAAAAGATGGCGTGATTACCAACGACAACCGTATCACTGCAGCTCTTCCAACTATCAAGTACATCCTTGAACAAGGTGGACGTGCTATCCTCTTCTCTCACCTTGGTCGTGTAAAAGAAGAAGCAGACAAAGCTGGTAAATCACTTGCTCCTGTAGCTGCTGACTTGGCAGCTAAACTGGGTCAAGATGTTGCTTTCCTTCCAGGTGTCACTCGTGGTGTTGAATTGGAAGCAGCTATCAACGCTCTTGAAGATGGACAAGTTCTCTTGGTTGAAAACACTCGTTACGAAGATGTTGACGGCAAGAAAGAATCTAAAAACGATCCTGAACTTGGTAAATACTGGGCATCACTTGGAGATGGTATCTTCGTAAACGATGCATTCGGTACAGCTCACCGTGCACACGCATCTAACGTTGGTATCTCAGCAAACGTTGAAAAAGCAGTTGCTGGTTTCCTTCTTGAAAACGAAATTGCTTATATCCAAGAAGCAGTTGAAGCTCCAGAACGTCCATTCGTGGCTATCCTTGGTGGTTCAAAAGTTTCAGACAAGATCGGTGTTATCGAAAACTTGCTTGAAAAAGCTGATAAAGTCCTTATCGGTGGTGGTATGACTTACACATTCTACAAAGCACAAGGTATCGAAATCGGTAACTCACTTGTAGAAGAAGACAAATTGGATGTTGCGAAAGCTCTTCTTGAAAAAGCAAATGGTAAATTGATCTTGCCAGTTGACTCAAAAGAAGCAAACGCATTTGCTGGTTACACAGAAGTGCGTGACACTGAAGGTGAAGCAGTTTCTGAAGGCTTCCTTGGTCTTGACATCGGTCCAAAATCTATCGCTAAATTTGATGAAGCTTTGACTGGTGCGAAAACAGTTGTATGGAACGGACCTATGGGTGTATTTGAAAACCCAGACTTCCAAGCTGGTACAATTGGTGTGATGGACGCTATCGTGAAACAACCAGGAGTTAAATCAATCATTGGTGGTGGTGACTCAGCTGCCGCAGCGATTAACCTTGGCCGTGCAGACAAGTTCTCATGGATCTCTACTGGTGGTGGAGCATCAATGGAACTTCTTGAAGGTAAAGTTCTTCCAGGACTTGCAGCCTTGACAGAAAAATAAGATTTTATAACTAAATCAAAGAATAGAGGGATGAAAGTTCCTCTTTTCTTTTGCTTAAAATAAAAACGCTTCCTCTCAACTATTGCTCATAAAATCAGCCAATTTATGATAAAATGGAAATAGAAAGTTGAGATTATGAGTTATTTTAAAAAATATAAATTCGATAAATCCCAGTTCAGACTTGGTATGCGAACCTTTAAAACAGGTATTGCTGTTTTTCTAGTTCTCTTGATTTTTGGATTTTTTGGTTGGAAAGGCCTGCAAATCGGTGCTTTGACAGCCGTTTTTAGCCTGAGGGAGAGTTTTGATAAGAGTGTTCATTTTGGGACTTCGCGTATTCTAGGAAATAGTATCGGTGGCCTATACGCCCTGGTCTTCTTCTTATTAAATACCTTTTTCCACGAGGCTTTTTGGGTGACCTTGGTAGTTGTTCCAATCTGCACCATGTTAACCATTATGACAAATGTAGCCATGAACAACAAGACAGGAGTTATTGGTGGTGTAGCGGCTATGTTGATCATTACCCTATCAATACCAAGCGGAGAAACATTTTTGTACGTGTTTGCGCGCGTATTTGAAACATTTATGGGAGTTTTTGTCGCAATCCTTGTAAATTATGATATTGATCGTTTCAGAAATCTTTTAGAGAAAAAAAGATAATAATGTTACATTTTGTGACATTATTAATTGACGTATGGATTTTTTTAGACTATAATAGACAGAAAGAAGGAAATTGTAAATGAAGGAAAAAGAATTTCGTCGAAATATGGCTGTTTTTCCTATCGGTAGTGTGATGAAGTTGACCGATCTATCGGCGCGTCAGATTCGTTATTATGAAGATCAAGAGTTGATAAAGCCTGATCGAAACGAAGGGAACCGTCGCATGTATTCCTTGAATGACATGGATCGTTTGCTTGAGATCAAAGATTATATCTCTGAAGGTTTCAATATCGCTGCCATTAAGAAGAAATACGCTGAGCGTGAGGCGAAATCCAAGAAAGCAGTAAGCCCAACGGAGGTGCGTCGTGCGCTTCATAATGAGCTCCTCCAACAGGGACGCTTTGCTTCAGCGCAGTCACCTTTTGGTCGCGGTTAGGCAACCGCAAGTAGTCATAATTAAGGAGAAAACTCATGCCAATCACAGCTGCAGATATTCGTCGTGAAGTCAAGGAAAAAAATGTTACCTTTATCCGTCTCATGTTCTCAGATATTTTAGGAACCATGAAAAACGTCGAAATTCCTGCTACAGATGAACAGTTAGATAAGGTCTTGTCAAATAAGGCTATGTTTGATGGATCTTCTATTGAAGGTTTTGTACGTATCAATGAGTCAGATATGTACTTGTACCCAGACTTGGATACATGGACAGTCTTCCCGTGGGGAGATGAAAATGGAAGTGTTGCAGGTTTGATCTGTGATGTCTATACAACAGAAGGTGAACCATTTGCAGGTGACCCTCGTGGCAATTTGAAACGTGCTCTTCGTCACATGGAGGAAGTAGGATTCAAATCGTTCAACCTTGGACCAGAGCCAGAATTCTTCCTATTCAAACTTGATGAAAATGGAGACCCAACACTTGAAGTAAATGATAAGGGTGGCTACTTTGATTTGGCGCCTACTGACCTTGCGGACAACACACGTCGTGAGATTGTGAATGTCTTGACCAAAATGGGATTTGAAGTAGAAGCGAGTCACCACGAGGTTGCGGTTGGACAACATGAAATTGACTTCAAGTATGATGAAGTCCTCCGTGCCTGTGACAAGATTCAAATCTTTAAACTCGTTGTTAAAACGATTGCTCGTAAACATGGTTTGTACGCAACCTTTATGGCAAAACCAAAATTTGGTATTGCCGGATCAGGTATGCACTGTAATATGTCCTTGTTTGATGCAGAAGGAAACAATGCCTTCTTTGATCCAAATGATCCAAAAGGAATGCAGTTGTCAGAAACGGCCTACCATTTCCTCGGTGGTTTGATTAAGCATGCCTACAACTATACTGCTATCATGAATCCAACGGTTAACTCATACAAACGTTTGGTTCCGGGTTATGAAGCTCCTGTTTATATTGCTTGGGCTGGTCGTAACCGTTCGCCACTTGTGCGCGTGCCTGCTTCACGTGGTATGGGAACTCGTCTTGAGTTGCGTTCAGTGGATCCGATGGCAAACCCATACATCGCTATGGCTGTTCTTTTGGAGGTTGGTTTGCATGGTATTGAAAACAAAATAGAAGCACCAGCTCCTATCGAAGAAAATATCTACATCATGACAGCAGAAGAGCGCAAGGAAGCTGGCATTACAGACCTTCCATCAACCCTTCACAACGCTTTGAAAGCTCTGACTGAAGATGAAGTTGTCAGAGCGGCTCTTGGAGAACATATCTATACTAGTTTCCTTGAAGCCAAACGAATCGAATGGGCAAGTTATGCAACCTTCGTTTCACAATGGGAAGTTGATAATTATCTTGATTTGTATTAATAGCAGAAAAGAGGTTGTTCGAATGGGCAATCTTTTTTTATTTTTTGCAATGTTATAAAAGTATTTTGATGCAAATTTTAGTATAGGTAATATAGGCAATTCGCATTTCTTAGCTTGCTTACAATTATGCATCGGAAATGGGAATATTCTGACAAATTTCAGAAGTGACACCAACTTGTTTTTTGGGATGTCCCTGTAATATATGAATTTATCGGCTTTTTGAATTCTTTTAGAAAGTTGAATATTTGAAAAAATATTGCTTGAAAAATGCTGTGATAAGTGGTATAATATCATCTAGCATGAATGTAATAAAACGATTTCTTCTAGTATATTGATATATTAAACCCGTAAAGAACATTCATGGTATTTTACTATTATAAGAAAGGAGACGTTATGCAAAAAGACAAGTGGTGGCTACCATTTTTAGCGGTGGTGGTCATCATAGGTTTAGTGGTGGGTTTACTTTATTACACCAGACCCACTAAGGATGGAAACATAGGCGATTCATCGGTTCAGCAATCAACTTCGAGTGATGAGAACAATACAGCTTTGAGTTTAAAAGGTCAACAACTTCCAGAATTTAAAATGACCACTCAAAAAGGTATATTGATTGCTAGTTCAGAGCTGTATGATAAACCCATGTTAGTTGTGGAATGGGCTAGTTGGTGTCCGCATTGTCAGAAACAACTACCTATTGTTCAGCAGATGTATGAGAAGTATGGAGACCAAATTCATTTTGTTCTATTGAATTTGAACGAACCAGGTAAAGAAACAAAGGAAAGTGCTGATCAGTATATCAAAGAAAAAGGATATACCTTCCCGTATTATTATGACGAAGATCAGTCCGCGGCCGATCTTTTACAGGTTCAAACTATACCAAGTATGTATCTTGTAACAAAACAGCAACAGGTAAAGAATGTATTAGTAAATCATACCACTGCTGAAAACTTCTCGAAAGAGTTGCAAGAACTACTAGATTAATATATCTGCTATAGAAAAAAGGAGGAAGAAATCGCAATAGGATTTCAGAAAAAAACATGAAAGATTTCATTAAAAAGGTCTCCATTTTGTTCATGATTTTGTTCGTATCCATTCCGTTAGGATTTGCAAGTATGTTATTCGGAAGAACGGCTTCAGCAGAAGGTATTGAAACAACACAAGTTGGATCGAATACAAAAATAACACAAAATGGTTGTTACCGTAAAATTGAAAAAACAGAGAAAATTGCTTGGTCGGTTCCAAGACAACCAATCGATCTTGTTATTCTGCAGGATGCAAGTGGGTCATTCCGAGAAACGATTCCAAGTGTCAAACGTGCTCTTAAACGTTTGACAACATATGTTCGTCCGGAACAATATGATGAGACAAATCCTTATCTCGTTAAGACTGACGACCCTCGGACAACTGACCGCGTTTTCGTAGCTTCTTACCAAGGTCTGGATCAGGTGCGTTACTTTAATAATAACGATTTCAGTGGCAATCCTACAGGTACATTTACCGATCCGAATATAACTGGTAAACACTATACCTATGGGAATAGCGGCTTAACAAGCGATCAAAATAAAGTTCATAAATTCATTGATAATATTGCAGTTGATGGTGGAACTCCAACTGTTCCAGCCATTCAAGATACGATCGATCAGTACAACCGTGTCAAAGGGAATATGGAAAACGGTCGTAAGACAGTCTTCCTCCTGGTAACGGATGGGGTAGCCAATGGTTACCGTCTGCCAGGGTCTAACACAGTTGTAATGGATAAGAGCTATACAAGAACATGGGCTATCCAACGTGCTTGGGGAGTAAATAGCTATCCAGAAGCTGCTCAAGATATTACTGGTCGTGCCAATGAGTTGAGAGATGCTGGTGATCAGCTGAAAGCAGCGGTTGGTTCAGAAGGTTCTGTGGTTGTAGGTTTCTGGGAACGTGTTAATACCTTCACTGAACCATATTATCAATATGGTCGTGCTTATCTGAATGGTTTTGGCAATACGATTAATATTGGGGACAACCGTTCAGTTCAAGAAATTTTCCATGATGCTCTTCAATCGATGGCTTCACCAGACAAAGAAGTGAATGGCAAAAATATATCTTTCTATGTCAATGAACAAAATGATATTAACAGATTTTCAAATCGAATCCTAGAATCTGTAATGGCAGCCTTGATTAAGGAAGATATCACTGGTGAGTTTGATATTACACCGGGTTACAAAGTTGATGCCATCCGTATCAATGGTAAGAAAATTGTTTCGGAAGTCAAAGACTCGACAAAAGAAATTCGTGGGAAAATTACACAAAATGGAGATAAAGTTACTATCTCTGTACCAGAGAGTGTCTTTAACCCAGGTGACAACAAATTTGACTATGATTTGAGTAAGGAAGCACACGTTGCTGCTATTGAAGAAGAAGATGAAGTTGATCCACCTGCAGACTATGTACCTCAAAAAGAGAAGGTCCCTGTCCCTGAATTAACGGGTACTTTTAAAGCTGGTGAGTTTGAAACTGGGAAGATAGGTGGAAGCAATGAAACTGTTGAAGTTCAAGAACTTGCCTACTGTTATCCAAGTGTAACTAAGAAGATAGACGACGCAGACAAAAGTAATGACTTGGGTGAAATTGAGGATCCGCTTGCTTTGACGAAGAAAAAAGCTTATTCAGCTCAATTGTCAGACAAGGCAGAAGAATTTACTTACACTCTTGATTATAACTTCAACAACGTTCCAAATGAATTCAAGCAAAATGTCATGCTGACAGATCCGCTTGACTATCGCTTGGAAGTTGTAGGTCACCATGCTTCTGGTCCTAATGGTACCATCATGACTCGTGTTGTGAAACAAAATGATGAACTTGGAAATGAACAAGACGTTGTTGTTGCGGACGTACCAAGTGTGAATGGCTATGATTACTTACTCTTTAAGAAAGCTCAAATGACCATCAAGGTTCGTTTGAAGGAGAAATACCGAAATAATCAGGCAAGCAAGGAATTCATGGCTCTTCTTCAGGAAAATGATGGATTTGGTCTCCTAAACCAAGGGAACATCATGTGGAATGGTGAGGATAATAATCCTGATCCAAGTAAACATGCTAAGACAACTGACAAACCAAGCACAATCCGCCGTTCAAACCCAGTCTATGTTAAACCACCAGTAGTAACAGAGATTACGAAGAAGGTTAATGACAAAGAACATGAAGATTTGAAAGCAGAAGAGGAACTCTTTGAGTACAAGGTGACTGCTCCATGGCCAGGTATTGCGGACAACTTTACGCTGACAGATACAGTTGTTCCAGAGTTAGAAGTTCAAGCAGATAGTTTGAATGTAAAACTCGGTGGAAAAGATAACGCTGATTTGAAAGGTGCGACAACCGTTTCAGGTCAAACCGTTTCGTTGACACTAGACAAAACTAATCTTGAAAAAATCACTCGTAAAGTGAATCGCCGTAAGGTGAAAGACATTCAATATGTAGAATTAACCTTTAAGGCGAAAATCCGTAAAGGTGCTGATCTTTCTAAATACAAGAAAGATGGTCAAGTAAAAGTACCAAATACAGCGGATGTGATCTTGAACGATGTGAAACAAACATCTAACGAAGTAACGGTTACCCCACCAAAACCAAAAGAACCAACGATTGATAAGAAAATCAATGAAAACTTGGATAGCTTCCAAACGTTTGATGGGCAACCTTACACTTACAACATCACTACAAACATCCCTGCAGACATTGCTTCTTATAAGAAGTTTGTAATCAGCGATACCCTTGATAATGACTTGGAATTCGATGGCGAAGCTTCTATTAAAGGTGATGCTGCTGACCTCTTCACGGTAGAAAAGAACGGTCAAACTGTTACTGCAACTGTGAAAGATGGAAAATTTGCAGACCTTGCTAAATACACTACAGTTGAATTGGTAATTCCTGCAAAAGTTAAAAATGGTGTTACAGGTAAAGTTATCGATAACAAAGCAAGTATTTCATTTACAAATGAAAACAATGTAGAGAAAGAAGTTGAATCGAAACCTGTCACCGTAACGCCACCTCCTGTAACGAAGAAGATCAATGAAACACTTGATCACTTAGATATTCCTACAGGTCAAGCATACAACTACAACATCAAGACAAAACTTCCAACAGATATTACAGATTACAAGAAATTTGTGATTACAGATACACTTGAAGGAGATTTGTCAGTTATCAATGAAACTTCAAGCAAACCAGTTATCAAAGGAGCAGCTGCAGCCTTCTTCGATGTAACAGTTGAGGGTCAAACCGTGACTGCAACGATGAAGGACTTTGCGAAGGCTACAGACCTTGCTGGTCAAGAAGTGGAATTGATTATTCCGGCTAAGATCAATGATGGAGTGACTCGTATCAACATTCCAAATACTGCGAAGTTCAGCTTCACAGATAAGAACGATCATAGCGGAGAAAAAGAAACGAAACCTGTCACCGTAACCCCTCCATCAGAGCCAGGTGTTGATAAGAAAATCAACGAAACACTGACAGAGGCAACAATCGGGGCAGAAACGGACTTCACATATAATATCAAAGCGAAATTGCCAAATGATATTACAACGTACAAGTCCTTCGTTGTAACAGATACCTTGGATGAGAACTTGACTCCAGGTCAAGCTGAAATCAAGGGAGCGGCAGCGAAATTCTTCGATGTAACAGTTCAAGGTCAAACCGTGACTGCAACGATGAAAGATTTTGCGAATGCGGGTGACTACGGTAACCAAGAAGTAGAGCTCGTGATTCATGCCAAAGTGAAGAAAGACTCAAAAGTTCCATCTATTGAGAACAAAGCTAAGATTACTTATACCAACAAGAATGACCAACAAGGTGAGAAAGAAACCAAACCGGTTACTGTGACTCCACCGCCAATCACTAAGAAGGTGAATGGTCAGGAACATGCAGATCTTGGTAAGTTATCAGAAGTCTTCACGTATACGATTGACTCAACGGTTCCACACGTGGCAGATACCTTCACCATTTCAGATGATATCGTCAAAGAATTGGCATTTGAAGGGGAAGCAACTGTCACTGTTGACGGCCAAGCTGTTCAAGATTTGACTGTGAAAACAGAAGGTCAAACCTTGACAGTCACATTTGGAAAAGATCAAGTGAAACAATATGCTGGTAAAGCAGTCCAAGTTTCATTCAATGCCAAGATTAAAGATGGCATCACTTTCGATGCTCTCTTGACTGCTTATCCAAATGAAGCAAAAGACAAGCCAGTAGTACCAAATACTGCTAGCTACATCATTAATGATAATCCTGATTCTAAGAAAGAATCAAAACCAGTCACTGTCACTCCACCGCCAACAACAACTCCAAAGCTTAAGAAGGAAGTAAACGGAGCAGAACGTTACGATCTTGCAAAACGTAATGAAGAATTTACTTATACTTTGAAAACAACAATGCCTGCCAATGCAACTGTATTTGAGATGACAGACGAGTTGAAAGAAGTTCTAGAATTTGTTGGTGAGAATGCTTCAGCTACTGTTAAACTCGATGGTGAGGATGCAGGATCTAAGGCGACAGTAACAATTTCTGGCCAAGTGATCAAAGTTGCCTTTACAGAAGCTTCTGTAAAAGCAGATGCCGGTAAGTCTATTGAAGTGAATTTCAAGGCTAAGATTAGAGATAATGCCAACTTATCAGCTTATGTGAATAAAGATGGTAAGACAGAGATTCCGAATAAGGCTTCTTATGACATCGATCACAATCCGAAATATCACAAGGACTCGAACGAAGTTCCAGTAACTCCACCGACTCCAGAAGAGCCAGAAATCAAGAAAGATGTGAACGGCAAAGAAGCTGAAACTCTTGACAAACGCGACCAAGTCTTCA
>NZ_JALDVV010000019.1:0-29794 GCF_023110375.1 Streptococcus mitis
TCAAAAAAGAAAGGACAAATTTCGTCCTTTCTAGATCTTAGCTTTTATTCAACCCACTACAGTTGACAAAGAGCCCAAATTTCTTGCGGAACTCATCCATTTCTTTAGAAGTGACAATCTTATCTTGGAGTTTAAGATATTTATAACTGTTGTCGCCTGTTTTGTCACCAACCCAACCATCAGCACCACTGCCTAATACTTTCTTCGTTACAAGCATTTGGGCACCGTCTGAGTGTACAGGAATAACCAGAGCACTATCTGTTAACCAAGCTTGAGCCTTAGCATATTTAGAATAACGTTTTTGCAGATCTATTTTTTCACTATTTGCATCATCAATCAATTCTTTGTATTTATCCAATCCAACTGTTTTAATGACTGAATTGTCTGTTCCTGGTGCTACACCAAGAGAGCTTAGGAGACTTGGACCTGAAGTTGGATCAAATACATCTAGATAGGTTGATGGATCTGCATAATCTGGACTCCAACCACTATTAACATTAATGTCCCAATCAACATTATTATTTGATGTCGCTAGAACAGTCATGCTTCCCAATTCATCATCAGAAACCTGCTGAATGTCAACAACTACATTTTCAGAACCCAGCGCTTCTTCAATGGATTGCTTATAAGACTGAGCTTGATGAATAAAATCTGTCTGAGTAGATGAAACTGGAAGATCTAAATGAATTGGGAACTGGGCTCCATCAGCTTGAAGAGTTTTCTTAGCAGCTTCAAACTTAGTTTTAGCCTTGTCTACATTATGAAGTGAATCTTGCGCATCATCAAGACTGACATCTTTCCAGACATTATCCAATTTATCCAATTCTATCTTAGTTACTTGACCAAACGATTGGTCTCCAACTTGTACAAATGTTGGAGGAGTGAAACTTGTACGTAATTTACGAGGCGCCACTTCATCCCCAAACACCTGAGAAACAGCTGCTTTACGATCTGCAGCAAATGCCAAGGCTTGACGGAAATCTTTGTTTAATAAAGCTTTCTTAGTAGATGATTTCTCTGCATCACTTGTTTTAGCAGTATGATTGTATGACACACGATCAATATTAGTAGACATATAGAATACGCCACCTCTTTGTTGACTGTATACAATATTATCCTTGTACTTTTCTTTTAGACGTTCATAGTTGGCAGAGTTTTTAAAGAGAGGCGCAGCTGGATAATGTCCCTCATCAAAACCGCGTCCTAGGGAGTCTGCATCTTGACCATCAAAGAAGGATAACTTGATATCATCAATAAAGACATTTTGTTTATCCCAGTAGTTTTGATTTTTGGTCATTTCGATAGAAGATTTAGAGGTAAGTCCCTTAAGAAGGAAAGCCCCATTGTAGAGAATGCTTGTTACATCAGTAGCTTTACCAAAATCATCTCCTTTAGAAGCCAAAAAATCTCCACTTACTGGAGCTAGAACTCCCATCGTTGTCTTAGAATTCCAGAAAGATTCTGGATGGTTCAAAGTGTAAACAACAGTATAATCATCTGTTGCTTTTACACCAACAGTAGAAAAATCCGTTGTTTTCCCATTTACATAGTCATCCAATCCTTTGATAGAATCCTGTACAAGATAAAGTCCTTCTGATTTCTTATCTGCTGCATGTTTTAGACCAGTCACAAAATCCTGAGCCTTAACTTCTCCATATTCTTCGCCTTCATTGGTATACCACTTGATACCCTTACGAATTTTATAAGTATAAGTCAAACCATCTTTGGAAACAGTCCAATCTTCCGCAACTGATGGAACCAGATTCCCATATTGATCATTTTCAAGCAAGCCGTCAATAACGTTACCTGTGACCTGTTTTGTACTCTTATTACCAGAAACAGTATAATCTAGAGTCGTAGGATCTAATGAGAATACATAGGCATAAGTAACTGGTTTAGTTGCTTCTTTATTACCATTACCAGATGAACACGCTGCTAGAACAGCTGCCGAGAGTACAGCAACTCCTGCTGCTAAGAAAACACGTTTTTTCATAGTCAAACTCCTTTTATAATTTGATAGATTCATTATAGCACTTTTAAGAAGAAAAGTAAGGAAAACAATCTCAATATTATTATATTTTTCAAAAAACCAATCAATTATTTTTTTAAAGTGCTTACATCTAATTGGATGTCTTTAATTGGCTTATTTTTGTGATATAATAGTCTTATCTTTATATAGAGGTAAAGTTATGAAAGAAACTGTTTATTTTGGAACTTACACACGTCGTACTTCTCAAGGGATTTACAAGGCAGACTTTGATACAGAAACCGGTCAGCTTTCAAATCTAGAACTTTTTGCACCTGAACCTAGTCCAACCTACCTTGCCTTTGACCAGCACCAACATTTATACACTGTTGGTAGTCAAGATGACAAGGGGGGAATTGCAGCCTATCAAACTGACGGAACCTTATTAAATCATGTCGTTGAAGAAGGAGCTCCCCACTGTTATGTTGCCGTTGATGAAAAGCGTAATTTGGTCTATGCAGCCAACTACCATAAAGGACAGGTCCTTGTTTATAAACGTCAGAAAGACGGTAGTCTTCTACTTAGTGATGTTGATCAACACAGTGGCCAAGGTCCACATGAGAATCAAGCTTCTCCCCATGTTCACTTTACAGATTTAACACCTGACCACTATCTAGTGACCTGCGACTTAGGTACTGACCAAGTAATTACTTATGATCTTGATTCAGAAGGAAAATTATCTAAGCTCTATACCTATCATAGCCAGACAGGAGCAGGCTCACGCCATATTATTTTCCATAACCATTATAAAATCGCTTATCTCATTTGTGAACTCAATAGCACTATTGAAGTCTTAATCTACGATGGTGTTGGCGAATTTGAACGCATGCAAGTCATTTCAACTCTACCAGACGGTTATAAAGGCTTTAATGGTACTGCTGCTATTCGTCTCTCTAAAGATGGTAAATACCTCTATGCTTCTAACCGTGGTCATGATTCTATCGCAGTATATACAATTCTTGCGGACGGTAGCTTAGAGTTGTTAGAAATCGTTCCGACACATGGTCAGACTCCACGTGATTTTGATTTGACACCAGATCAAGAATTTGTCATTGCTGTCCATCAGGACTCTGACAATGCAACCGTCTTTAAACGCAATCCTGAAACCGGTCGTCTAGCAGAACTTTCTAACGACTTCCATGTACCAGAAGCAGTCTGCATCAGTTTTGCCCCTTAAGAAACCATAAAAAATGAACTTGGTAACTCAAGTTCATTTTTTTCTTATAGTCTATTTCCGACATTAATACGGTTAATGGCGCGTTGCAGTGCAATCTTCGCACGACGTTCTTGGTCAATCAAGTGTTTGTCTTGTGCTTCTTCAATTTCACGCTCTGCTCGAAGTTTGGCACGTTCTGCGCGACTAACGTCGATATCACGAGCACGTTCTGCAGAGTCAGCAACGATTGTGATAACACCATTAGCAACTTCGATAACGCCTCCGTTCACTGCAATCCAGTTCACATGAGTATCATCATCGATGCGTTTAACCTTTACTTCATCAACTGCTAGAACCGCAATCATATTTTCATGTCGTGGCAAGATCCCCATCTCACCATCCAGAGTTCGTACCGATACAAAGCTGGCATGGTGATCATAGACGAGGCCATCTGGTGTCACGATCTGGACAGTTAAATGTGCCATAGATCACCTCTTAAAATCCCATTTTTTCAGCCTTAGCAATAACGTCTTCGATTGAACCGACACCACGGAAGGCATCTTCTGGTAGCTGGTCATATTTCCCTTCAAGGATTTCCTTAAAGCCACGAACAGTTTCAGCTACTGGAACATAAGAACCTGGTTGACCTGTAAATTGTTCCGCAACGTTGAAGTTTTGTGACAAGAAGAACTGAATACGACGTGCACGAGCAACCAAAGTCTTTTCTTCATCAGAAAGTTCATCCATACCAAGGATGGCAATAATATCTTGCAACTCATGGTAACGTTGAAGAACACGTTTCACTTCAGCAGCTACTGCATAGTGCTCTTCTCCAACAATTTCAGGTGCCAAGGCACGTGAGCTTGAAGCAAGTGGGTCAACGGCTGGGTAAATCCCCAATTGAACCAATTTACGTTCCAAGTTAGTTGTTGAGTCCAAGTGAGCGAAGGCTGTTGCTGGCGCTGGGTCAGTATAGTCATCCGCTGGCACGTAGATGGCCTGGATAGAGGTTACAGAACCCTTCTTGGTTGAAGTGATACGTTCTTGCAATTGACCCATTTCTGTTGCGAGGGTTGGCTGATAACCAACGGCTGATGGCATACGACCCAAAAGGGCAGATACTTCTGAACCAGCCTGAGTGAAACGGAAGATATTATCGATAAAGAGAAGCACATCTTGGCCTTCCACATCACGGAAATATTCAGCAATTGTCAAACCAGTAAGTGCAACACGCATACGTGCTCCTGGTGGCTCATTCATCTGACCAAATACCATGGCTGTTTTCTCGATAACGCCTGATTCTTTCATTTCCCAGTAAAGGTCGTTTCCTTCACGAGTACGTTCCCCAACACCAGTAAATACTGAAATCCCACCGTGTTCTTGGGCAATGTTGTGAATCAATTCTTGGATTAAGACGGTTTTACCAACTCCGGCACCACCGAAAAGTCCAACCTTACCACCTTTAAGGTAAGGGGCAAGAAGATCGATAACCTTAATCCCTGTTTCTAGAATTTCTGAAGAGGTAGACAATTCATCAAAAGTTGGTGCTTTTTTATGAATTGGCTGACGCTCTGCATCTTCACCAAAAGGAGCTTCCAAGTCAATGGTATCTCCCAAAACGTTGAAGACACGTCCCAAAGTTTCTTTACCTACTGGTACAGAGATTGGACGACCTGTGTCCAATACTTCCATTCCACGAGTCAAACCATCTGTTGATTCCATGGCGATAGTACGGACCATACCATCTCCCAACTCCAAGGCTACTTCAAGGACGATTTTTGTTTTTCTTTCGTCATTTTTGTAGACGACAAGTGCATTGTTAATCTCAGGAAGTTTTTCCCCTGCTGCAAACAAGACGTCTACAACGGGACCGATAACCTGAGCAATTTTACCTGAACTCATCTCCTTCTCCTATTCTATATAAGATACTGTCGGTCCTAGCTTAACTAGGTCCTAAGTTCATTTTCATACGAGCTGGACTAGTGCCTATTCTAAGGCACTAGCTCCTGCTACGATTTCTGTAATTTCTTGTGTAATCGCCGCCTGTCTGGCACGGTTATACTGAATTGTCAAATCATTAATGACTTTCTTAGCATTATCTGTCGCTGTTTGCATGGCTGTCATACCAGCAGCATTTTCAGCTGTCTTAGCATCGATAATAGCACCATAAATCATACTTTCTGCAAACTGAGGCAACAACTGCTCCAAAATTTCTTCTCGGCTAGTTTCCAATTCAAAGGTCAAGCTGTAACTGTCATCTGCTTCATTTGGATCCAAGTCAACAATTGGAAGCATTTGTTCCACACGCATTTGACTGGTTAGCGTATTGACATGGTGGTTATAGCAGACATAGAGTTCATCAAAAAGTTCATTTTGGTACATTTCAACAGTTTTTGAAATAATCTTACGGACTTCATCAAAGCTAGGTTGGTCTGCCAAGCCACGTAGTTCATAAAGTGGTTGAATACCACGAGCCTTAAAGAAATCAGCTCCCATTCCACCAATACAGATCATTTCAAAACCTTTACCGTCTGGATGGTATTCTTCTTTCAGCTCCATAACGGCTTTCAGAATAGAGGAATTATAACCTCCAACCAAACCGCGGTCTGAAGTAATGACGATATAGCCTGTCTTCTTAACTGGGCGACTAATCAACATCGGATTGGTTGAACTACCAGCTCCATTCCCATGAAGGATATCTGTCAAGAGCTTGCGAACTTTTTGAGCGTATACTTGGAAGTTCCGAGCAGCTTCTTCAGAACGACCTAGCTTAGCAGCTGATACCATCTGCATGGCATTAGTGATTTGACTCGTATTTTTTGTTGAGGCGATTTTTGTTTTAATATCATTTAGAGATACTGCCATCTGACACCTCTATTCTTACTGGAAGCTGGTTTGATTGAGAAACTCTGTAATCGCAGCATCCAAGACTGCTTCTTCTGGCAAGTCTTTTGTATCACGAATGGTTTCCAAAATCTCTGGATGTTGAGCGTCAAAGAAGGCATGGAACTCTTCCTCGAAACGAACAATATCATCTACTGGAACAGTATCCAAGAAACCATGTGTCAAAGCATAGAGAATGGTTACTTGTTTCTCAACAGGCAATGGTTTGTGAACAGGTTGTTTCAAAACTTCAACTGTACGACGTCCACGGTTCAACTTAGCCTGTGTTGCTGCGTCCAAATCAGAACCAAACTTAGTGAAGGCTTCCAACTCACGGTATGAAGCAAGGTCGATACGAAGTGTACCAGCAACCTTTTTCATGGCTTTAATTTGTGCAGAACCACCTACACGAGATACAGATGAACCCGCGTCAATGGCTGGACGAATACCCGCATTGAAGAGACCATCACCAAGGAAGATTTGTCCATCAGTGATTGAAATCACGTTGGTTGCGATATAGGCAGAGATATCCCCTGCTTGTGTCTCGATAAACGGTAGGGCTGTAATAGATCCACCACCAAGTTCATCAGAAACTTTAGCTGAGCGCTCAAGCAAACGGCTGTGAAGGTAGAAAACATCCCCTGGGAAGGCTTCACGACCTGGAGGGCGACGAAGCAAGAGAGACAGTTCACGATAGGCTACCGCTTGTTTTGACAAATCATCATAAACGATCAAAACATGCTTACCTTGGTACATAAATTCTTCCGCCATGGCAACCCCAGCATAAGGAGCTAGGAAGAGCAATGGAGATGGTTGTGAAGCAGAGGCTGTCACAACGATTGTGTAGTCCAAGGCACCGTACTGACGCAGTGTTTCTACTTGTGTACGAACTGTTGATTCTTTTTGTCCAATCGCTACGTAGATACAGATCATGTCTTGACCTTTTTGGTTCAAGATTGTATCAATCGCAATAGTTGTTTTCCCTGTCTGACGGTCACCGATAATCAACTCACGTTGACCACGACCAATCGGTACAAGGGCGTCAATAGCTTTCAAACCAGTTTGCAATGGTTCTGATACAGACTTACGTTGCATAACACCAGGAGCTGGCGCTTCTACTGGACGAGTTTTATCAGTGTGGATTTCTCCAAGACCGTCAACTGGACGACCAAGCGGATCCACAACACGACCAATCAGACTTTCACCTACTGGGACTTCCATGATTTTACCTGTACGACGGATTGTATCGCCTTCACGGATATCTGTAAAGTCACCTAGGATGATAATACCGACGTCTGTTGACTCCAAGTTCTGAGCCATCCCATAAGAGCCGTTTTCAAAAATCAACAACTCTCCACTCATGGCATTTTCAAGGCCGTGAGCACGCGCGATACCGTCCCCGATATAGGTTACAACACCTGTTTCAGTCACATCAAAATTGGGTTTGAAATTTTCAATTTGTTGCTTAATTAAAGCGCTGATTTCTTGTGCGTTAATTGCCAAAAGAACACCACTTTCTATTTCAAATTTTCTTTAACAACTTTAAGTTGTTGTTTAATACTCACATCAATTGTCTTGTGATTGGCAAAAATGACAAAACCACCAATAAGACTTTCATCGATTTGTTCTTTTACACTCCTTACTTTAAGAGACATTTTTTTCTCAATCAAAGGGAGCAAGCGACTCTTCTGTTCATCAGTTAAAGGATGAGCTGACGTAATCGTCACTTCAAATCGATTTGTTTCTTTTTCAAGTCGGTTCAAGCAATCTACAAGAATATCATAAAAAAGATTTGCTCTGTGATTGTAGATAAGAACCTGGATAAAGTTTTGCAATAAAGGTGACACTGAGTCTTGGAAGAAAGAAATCGTTTTTTCCTTGTCAGACTCGTCTACTGCCACTTTTTTTAAAAAAGAAGGTAAGCCCGTTTCTTCTGCAACTTGCTTGATTTGATCCAAGTCTGAAAAAATCCGATCTTCTTCTCCTTTTTCAATCACCAATTGGACAAAAGGCATGCTGTATTTTTCAATTACCTTTACTGTTTTCTTGTCCATTAAGCTTCTCCTAACTGATCGATATACTGATCAATGAGTTCTTTATGGGCATGACCGTCAAGGTTTTGTGCGATGATTTTACCAGCCAAGCTGATTGTCAAATCTGCTACCTCACCCTTAACGCTTTGTAAAGCTTCAGCTTTATTTTGAGCAATTTCTTGGTTAGCTTTTTCTTTCAAGCGTCCTGCTTCTAGCTTAGCATCTGCTAAAATATTAGCTTTACTTTTCTCAGCTGTTTCTTTCGCATTCTCAATGATTGTCTTAGCTTCTTTACGGCTACCAGCCAATTCATCTTCGCGTTTTTGAGCCAATACTTCTGCTTTTTGACGTGCTTGTTCAGCTCCGTCAATATCTGCTGCAATTTTTTCTGCTCTTTGTTCGAAAATGCTAGTCAAATTTGACCAAGCGTATTTCTTAACCAAGACTAGCAAGAGAATAAAGGAACCAGCGATTAGTATAAAATCACCAAGTAATTCACCTACTGTTACATTCATAAACTACTCCTTTCTATTCTTCATCATTAATTTTATTTCCTAAGTACATCGAAGACAACAATGTAAATACATATGCTTGTACACAAGAAATAAAAACAGAAAATGCAGTCCAGATTAGATTTGTTCCAAAAGCAATAGGATACCAATAGAAGGCCTGATGAGAAAGTAGGACTAACATACTTGCCATCACTTCCCCTGCAAAGATATTACCAAAGACCCGCAATGCAAGTGAAAGGAGATTGGTAACTTCCTCCAAGAGATTCATTGGTGTCATAAAACCTGGTGTTACAAATGCTTTTAAATACTTTTTGATTCCACGACGACGAATTCCTTCTACGTGTGTCATTAAGATAATTGTAAAAGACAAGACCAAGTCAAATGACAAATTTGCTGTTGGTGAGGTCCAAAGATTTACACCATCTATAGTCTGAATTCTAGCCATTAAGCCAATATTATTTGCAATGGCCATAAATAGGAATAAACAGAAATAAAAGAGAGAATAATCCTTTATCATTGGACCAAGGTTTGATTTTGTAAATCCAACGACAAAATCAAATAAATACTCTAATACATTTTGTTTTCCTGTGGGTCTCAAAGTCATATTTCGAGTTGCCCAATAAATAAAGCCAAAAATAAGTGCTACAGTCAACAAAGTCAAAACTACTATGGTTAAATTAAAGGTAACAGGACCAATATTGATGGTTGGATTAATACTTTCTTCCATCTAAAATCCTCCCTTTTTCAATTTATACTTCTTTTATTTGATGATAAATGAAAAGACAAGAGTAACGAAGAAAGTACCTTCAATAAAGGCAACCCCTAGGATCATCAAACTACGTAGTTCTGAGATGATATCTGGTTGGCGAGCAACTGATTTCAACAAACCGTTCATCAACAAACCTTCACCAAGAGATACACCCATACAGGCAAGACATAGACCGAAAAACGTTAAATTCATGACGAATTCTCCTTTTAATTAAAATTTACTTACTTAGTCTAGTCCTAAAAATTGGATTTGTCAACTTTTTACTTACGTTGAAAGCGTTTAATGAAAATTATTTACAATTTTACTATTTTTAAGTCTATTATATAGAAAACTTTGGAAAAAACTTGTAATAAATCCGTCCATTATCTAGGTCTTTCTGAAAAATAATGAAAAATCCGAGATGAAATCTCGGATGGAAATTAATATATTTTCTTTAACCTAATGTTCTTTTAGTAAGTAGGATTAAAGGGAAAGCAACTAGAAAGCTTTCGTCTCCTGCACGCTTATTAAGCACGAACTGTGGCGCTGGTGCCATCTTCTTTATAAAGATTGATAAGTCCTTCTTTGAGAGCTCGAACCATATCTCCAGCTTGAACAGGTTGTGGAACCTTGATAGTCAAGAGTTCCATTGGATTTGGAGCGCGGTCAATTTTATTGCCTTTGGCATCATGTAAATCTTCGATATACGTTTCAAAATGACGGAAACCTGGGCCATAAAACTCAACTTGGTCGCCTTCGTTAATGACATTCCGTTGACGAATAGTTGCTATTTGTGTCGCATCATCATAAGAAACCACTTCAGCGACAAACTTATACTCAGGAATTTTACGACGAGCACCAAACAACTGCTCATTTTCAGATGGTGTACCGTAGTAGAAACCTGTTGCTAATTCACGTTGGGCAACCTTCCACATCTCATCAATCAAGTCTTGCTTAACAGCTTCAAACTTCTCTGGACTCTCTAGATAAGCATCAACAGCAGCCTTATAACAGTTAGTTACTGTTGAAACATAGTGAATAGACTTCATGCGTCCTTCGATTTTTAGACTGTCCACACCATTTTCAATCATATCTGGGATATGGTCAATCATGGACATGTCAACAGCTGACATTGAAAATTCTTCTGGGATTTCCCCTTTCAAGCTCTTACGTTCTTTCCCAAATGGCATATCATAAAGATCATACTTCCAACGGCAAGACTGAGAGCAACCACCACGGTTAGCATCACGCATACTCATGTGGTTTGAAAGAGTACAACGACCAGAGTAAGAAATACACATGGCTCCGTGGACAAAGGCTTCAATCTCAACATCTGTACGTTTGCGGATTTCAGCTAATTCTTCCATCGAAACCTCACGCGCCAAAACGACACGAGTCAAGCCCAGTTCTTTCCAGAACTCAAGGGTTTCATAGTTAGTTGCACTTGCTTGGGTAGATAGGTGGATTTCAAGACCTGGTGCTTCAGTCGCTGCAATCATGATCAAGGCTGGGTCAGATACGATAACTGCTGCAATCCCGATATCACGCAGTTTACGGAACCACTCACCAGCACCAGCTTCATTTCCTTCGTGCATAACCATATTGGCAGCTACATAGACTTTGGCACCGTACTTGGCAGCAAACTGGACACCTTCTTCCATCTGTTCGAAAGTAAAGTTTCCGGCACGGCTACGAAGACCATAGGCCTGACCACCGATAAAGACAGCATCTGCTCCATATTGAACAGCTACCTTTAGCTTCTCTAAAGTCCCTGCAGGTGATAAAACCTCAGGACGTTTTAATGTTTTTGTCATGTTTTCTCCTATTTGCAATATAAAAGTTTGACGTTTTTCCTTCTCATTTTATAGTAAATAAGCCATAAAATCAAGCCTAGACAGATTGTTTTGATAATTCTAATCTTTTAAGATTTACATAATAACTATTAAACTGTCGAAAATTAACCTAGTTTTAACAAGTAGTCAAAAAGTCTAGGAAATCAAAAACCAGTATCCAAAGATACTGGCTAGTAAAAATACATAAATGAATCCTTAGATGACTATTCCCACTCAACTGTTGCAGGTGGTTTACTTGTGATATCGTAGACGATACGGTTAACATGATCCACTTCATTTACGATACGTACTGAGATTTTTTGAAGTACTTCCCATGGAATTTTGGCAAAATCAGCAGTCATACCATCGATAGAAGTGATAGCACGGATTGCAATCGTATAGTCATAAGTACGACCGTCACCCATAACACCGACTGAACGAACGCCTGTGTTAACAGTGAAGTATTGCCAAATATCGCGGTCAAGACCTGCTTTAGCAATTTCCTCACGAAGAATAGCGTCTGATTCACGAACTGTTTCTAGCTTTTCTTCAGTGATTTCACCCATAATACGGATAGCAAGTCCTGGTCCTGGGAATGGTTGGCGCCATACGATATGGTCTGGCATACCAAGCTCTGTACCGAGGGCACGAACTTCGTCTTTATAAAGAGTGTTCAATGGTTCAATCAATTCAAACTGCATGTCTTCTGGAAGACCACCCACGTTGTGGTGTGACTTGATAGTTTGAGCTGTATCTGTACCAGATTCGATAACGTCTGTATATAAGGTGCCTTGAGCAAGGAATTTCACATCTTTGAGCTTGCTTGCTTCGTCATCAAATACATAGACAAACTCGTTACCGATGATTTTACGTTTTTGTTCAGGGTCAGAAACGCCAGCAAGTTTATCAAGGAAACGTTTAGCAGCATCTGCTTTGACGATATTCAAACCAAACTTACCACCAAGCATATCCATAACTTGATCTGCTTCACCTTTACGAAGAAGACCGTGGTCTACGAAGATACAGATTAATTGATCGCCAATAGCCTTTTGGAGAAGAACTCCAACGACAGATGAGTCAACACCACCTGATAGACCAAGAAGGACACGTTTGTCACCGACTGTTTCACGGATTTTTTGAATCTGCATGTCAATGAAGTTATCCATTGTCCAGTCGCCTTTAGCCTTACAGATGTTAAGGGCAAAGTTACGAAGGATATCATTACCGTATACAGAATGACGAACTTCTGGGTGGAATTGGATACCGTAAATGTGTTTATCTGGATTTTCGATGGCTGCGTATGGGCAGTCAGCTGATGTACCTGTACGAACAAAGTCAGCAGGAATTTCAGTAACCGCATCACCATGGCTCATCAGAACAGTCTGTTCATCAGGTGTTGATTCAAAAAGAGCTGATGGTGTGTGTGTAAGAGTTGATTGACCGTATTCACGATTTCCAGCATCACCTGCAGGGACAACCTTTCCTCCAAGTTTATGGGTTAATAACTGCATACCGTAACAGATTCCCAAAATTGGAATTCCAAGTTCGAAGATTTCTGGGTCAATATCAAATGAACCATCTTCGTATACAGAGTTTGGACCACCTGAAAGTATGATTCCTACAGGATTGATTTCACGAACTTCAGCAGCTGAAATTTTATGGCTCTTTAGTTCTGAAAAAACACCAATCTCACGGATACGGCGTGAAATCAGCTGGTTGTATTGGCTACCATAGTCCAATACGATGATTTTTTCTACATCTTGCAAATCAGTTGAAATGTTGCTCATCTTTTTCCTTTCTCAAAAGAAATATCTTTTTCCAATATTCTATCACAAATAAGGCCGAATTACCAACTAAACAAGGCTAAGATTGACTTTTTCTAGTTTATTGGGGTACAATAGAGAAAAGATAGAAATGAAGTGAAAAATATGCTACCTGCTTATATGAAAATCCACGATCAGATTAAAAAGGATATTGACGAACATCGTTGGGCCATTGGTGAGAGGTTGCCGAGTGAAAGAGATTTGGCTGAACAATTTGAGGTCAGCCGCATGACCCTCCGCCAAGCTGTATCTCTATTAGTCGAAGAAGGCGTTTTAGAGCGTCGTGTAGGAAGCGGCACCTTTGTTTCCAGTACTCGGGTACAAGAAAAGATGCGAGGGACCACCAGTTTTACTGAAATTGTTAAGTCCCAAGGCAAAATTCCCTCTAGCCAACTCATTTCCTACAGAAAAACCATTCCCAATGAACAGGAAGTTGCCAAGCTAGGAATTTCTCCAACGGAGAATATTATCCGAATGGAACGTGTTCGCTATGCCGACCAAGTTCCTCTGGTTTATGAAGTTGCTTCGATTCCTGAAAAATTCATTAAGGACTTTAAAAAAGAAGAAATCACCAGTCATTTCTTTCAAACTCTGCAAAAACACGGCTACCGTATTGGTAAATCACAGCAGACTATTTATGCTCGCCTTGCTAAAGAAAAAATTGCCCACTATTTGGAAGTTGAAAAAGGGCATGCTATTCTTGGTTTGACTCAGGTTTCTTACCTAGAAGATGGTACTGCTTTTGAATATGTAAAAAGTCAATATGTAGGCGAACGCTTTGAATTTTATCTTGAAAATAATTAGATTACTATGCAAAAACTCTCTGTCACGGACAAAGAGTCTTTTTATTTTTCTAAGAGTAAATCTTTCAAAGAAATCAGAGTTACAGCAAACAATATCATTGCCATACCAAAAAAATCAATAGGATAAAATTGTTCATTCATAATTAGGAAGGCAAAGAAAACCGCCGAGATTGGCTCAATTGAAGCCAACAAACTTGACTTAACCGGTCCAATCAGACTGGCTCCTTTTAAGAACGCTGTATAGGCAAAGACAGTTCCAATAAGGATAATGCCTGCGAACGCAAGGAGAAAATCAAGACTTGTTGGGATAGTTGCCTGTAGAACCCCTGTAAAAGGAAGGGCGACCAAACCAGCTATGACCATTCCCACACCAATGACCAAACTGCTCCCCCACTTCTTAATCAAGACTATGGGCAAAATGATATAAAGGGCGTAAGTCAGAGCAGAAAAGAGACCCCAGAATAGGCCTGCAGGTGTCATGGATAACTGGTCCAACTGCCCATGAGTGGCAATCAGGAAGGTACCTCCAATGGCTAATATGATGGAAATAATCTCTCCCAGTGTCGGTGCCACCTTATCCTTGATACAGCTATAAATCAAAATCCCAACAGGACAAACATACTGAAGCACCGTCGCGGTTCCTGCATTGGTTTCCTGAATAGAAGTTAGATAGGCAAATTGATTGAGGAAGAGGCCAATTAGAGCAAAAATAAGAAGAGACAGCAAACTCTTCTTATCCGTTAAAAAGGCCAGCATTTTATCCTTTGCAGTAACATAAGCCAAGAACATGAGAATCCCACCAGCGATTAAAAGACGCAAGTTGGTCAAAACCAGAGCCGAAATTCCGTGCGCCATCAGGTATTGGCCACTCGTTCCTGACAAGCCCCAAGCAATACCAGCCACAACTGTTAATAGAGTCCCTTTTAAACTGTTTGACATGTCTCTCCTTACTCTTCTTTGCGAATCAAGTCCATCACTTGATTGCGGTCTACAATCCATTGAGCCCTCTCATCCTTTTCATAGATACGATTCGATAGAAAAATAGCCGCTTCTTGCTTCTGACGATTCCACATGATAAAGGTACCTGTATAGCCCGTATGGTCTAGCCAATCTCCTTCCAAATTCCATGCCAAAGAACGTTCCTTGTCATCCAAAGGAGAAAAATTTTGACTCAAATCTCTTGCAAAATCATCTGCTAAATAGTGTTCTAAAAAGATTTGTAAATCCTTTACAGTCGAAAATAAACCAGCACTACCAGCATGTCTGCCCAGGAGACGAGCCTTGGGATCATGTACCACACCAGCCTCTACACCTCTAACTGTCGGAACAGCAAGCTCAACAGGTCCAAATTGGGTTTCCGTCATTCCCCAAAGATTCCAAACTTGCTCCTGTAAAATCACATCCAAGTCTTGATTAAAGATTCTTTCCAAGATAAAACCTAACAGCAAAAAATGGACATCCGAATAAAGAAAGGCTGGCTGATTTCGCCTCTTGAGATGAAACATAGCTTCCTTTAATTCATGTGCTGTTAAAAGATCACGATTGGGAATAAACGGATCAAGGTCTGTAGCGTGAGTTAAGAGCTGGCGAATAGTGATGTCTGGATAATCACTCTCAGCTAAAAAATCTGTTACCGGTCTGTCAATATCTAGTTGACCTTTTTCCCACAAGAAGGTAAAAACGGTACCTACCCCAACAACCTTGCTGACACTGGCTAGGTCATAAACCAGTCCTGGCTCAGTATCCAAGCCATGCTCTGGGGCACTCTGTCCTAAATAGAACTCCGTCCATTTATTGCCCTTAAAATACGCAAAAGAGGCTCCAGGATAAATCCCTGCCTCGATTTGTTCTTCTATTTTTTTAATAATCTTGGTCCACTTCATACTTCTTCAAACCACAATTCAACATTATTTCTATCTTTACCAAGGAAGAATTTTTCAGACTTAGGAATAAAATATTCGGTAGACTCAAACTTCTGGCGAAGACTTGCTATATCTAGTTCATTGACCAAGAACTTGAGCATAGACAAGTCCCAAGTAACCGTATTGTCCACAGTCAAATCTTGCCCCTGAGCTGGGATAAAATCAAGTGATGCCCCAATTTCAGATGATTCCAAGAAACTTTCGATATCAGTTGGAAAATGTAATTCCATAGAAATCTCAAATTTACTTAAAGAAATTGACTCCAGATCTGTTTGAAATTCAGGTTTTTCTCCTACTTCTACTAGATTTTCTCTGTCATCTTCCGCATGAATCAAAACCAAATCATCTTCTGGAGAGTAAATTTCAAAAGCGTAGCCGTTTTGACCTTTATATAATTGATGAATCGAATCTGTTTTAGATAAGAGTCCTTCAATTTCTAAGGGATTTTCCACTTTGACAATCAATCTAGCTAGTTTTTTTCTTCCCTCTACCTTACGAGTGCGCATACTTGGAGCTTCTTCTAAAACCAGCTTTTCTAGACCTGTTTGATCACCTAGTGATAGAAAGGCTGACTCTTCTAACAAGGCCTTCATGCCAAGGGTTTCTATATAAAATGTTTCATTTAATTTTCTATTATTAACTTTTAAAGTAGGAATAATCCGTACAATCTGATTTACATTCATAAATTCCTCCAACTCTTTTATTTTAAAGGATTTTAGAATTTTTTACAAGAAATTATGCTCAGATTTACCTTTTTTTCGTAAAATTTCATCTAAAAAACCGAGGATTTCCTCGGTTTCAATTTCTTATAGGTAAAGGAATTTGAAGATAGCTACTGCCGCAATTGCTGCTGCAATCGGTGCTACTACTGGTACCCAAGAGTACCACCATTTTGAATCGCCTTTGTGCTCACCAAGAACTGATTTTGGAAGGAAAGCATGAAGGAGACGTGGCCCCAAGTCACGGGCTGGGTTCAAGGCAGGTCCTGTAGGTCCACCAAGTGATGTTACCAAGGCCATAACAAGGAATCCAAGTGCCAAGTGAGCTACTGAAAGTCCTGAAGCAGTATGTGGTGCTACTTGGGCTTTGATTGCTAAATCAGAAAAGTCAACATTTTGACCTGCTTGACTAGCCATTTGTTTCATATATTGAAGCACTTCAGAACCAAAGAAGTTTTTAGTCATTCCAAGGGCTGCAAAGAAAAGAACAAATGATCCAACAAACTCATTTACAAAACCATTAACAGTTGCTGCAAAATGTGATTCTTTTGTACCATTATCCAAACTTGAAATTGTTGAGAAAGTACCCAAAATGTTGTTTGGATTTTCAGTTTTCAAGTAGTATGGGCGGTGTGTTGCCACAACCAAGGCTTGACCAAAGATAGCACCCAAAACTTGTGCGATGATATAAGGCGCAACTTGTGCCCAAGGGAAAAGACCGCTGATTGCAAGGCCAAGAGTGAAGGCTGGGTTAATGTGGTTTCCAGATACGTTACCAAACATTAATGCTGGGATCATAACCCCCATACCATAACCAACAGCGATAACGATCCAGCCACTTTGGTGACCTTTCGTACCTTTAAGTTCAACGTTGGCAACTGCACCATTTCCAAGAATGATCAAAATAGCAGTTCCCAAAAATTCAGTGGCATATTTAATTGCCCATGTGAAATCCATTTGATAGATTCTCCTTAAAATTTTTTAGACAATCCTTATTCTATCAATTTTTATATCTTTTAGCAACAGGTTTTCTAAAAGAATATATAAGAAAGCGATTTTATTTCTTATAAAAAACAAAAGGATTAAGGAGGTGCATTTCCTTAATCCGAGAGTTCTTATTCTTGACGTTGTCCGAAATCTGCAATCATCTGCTCCATTTCTTGTCGACTCGGAGTCGTCAGCATATAAAGGTAATCTCCTTGAAGTTCTGCGAAGGCCGCTGGCATGATTTTTTTAACCTTGAACTGCTGACTGTATTTGGCAAGCAAATCCTCCTCAGAATAGACATAGTGAGCATTTGCACGGCGTGATGTAGCCAAACAATACTGAGCTTCAAAATCTGACGCTGGGAACTCTTCTCCTGCGACAATGGCTGCATAGCCACGATAGAGGTCCAAGGAATGAGCAAAGTTATAAACATCAATGGTGAAACCACCTGCAGGGCGGTTATTGTACTCGATGGCAATATAATCATCCCCTTCACGGAAGAACTCGATATGGAAAAAACGTTCTTTCATACCAAATTCCTTAACAATCGCTTCACCATATTTGCGCAGTTTAGGATCCATATCCTTGAGCACATAGTAGGAATTGTCCATCTTGTAAATCATGAGATCCAGCGGTGTATAGGCGTAGTCAAAGGTTGTTGAAAAGACAATTTTTCCGTCCTTATCCACAAGACCATCAAAGGTACAGATTTCGCTGGAAGTGACAAATTTTTCAAAGAAATAAACGGTCGAATGGTCCCATTCTTGCTTGAAGTGATTGATATCGTCTTCTGTTTCAAGCTTAAAGGTCGCGGCTGCTCCCACTCCATTGTCAGGTTTGGCAATCATTGGAAGGCCGATTTCATTCACAGCTTGATCCACATTTGCTTCCGTCTTGATAACAGCTCCAGGTACCACGGGGACACCTGCTTTTTTGAAGAGTTTCTTCATTTCAGACTTAAATTTCGTCTTTTTGAGATCCTCTGGTTTGGCACCAAAAACATTGAATTGCTCACGAAGACTTGCGTCCAACTCTAACCAATATTCATTGTGGGATTCAATGCGGTCAATTGGGCCATGTTTATAAAAGAGAAAAGCAACTGCACGTTTGACTTCATCTATGTTCTCAAGATTATCTACACGGAAATACTCGGTCAGGCTATTGCGTAAAGGTTCATCCAATTGCTCGTAAGGTTCCTGACCAATTCCCAAGACGGTGATGCCTTTATTAGCTAGTTCAATGGTAAACTGTTGAAAGTTTTGTGGATAGTAGGGAGAAATAACAAGGTAATTCATAGGTAACTCCTTTTATAAATAGAGATTGCCAAGGAAATAAGGCATTTGTTTGCGCCACCATTCCCAGTCGTGAGCGACATCATGTCCCCATTCAGCAAACCAGGCTGGAATTTGTTTCTGGTCAAAGGCTTCTTTGAGCTTGAAAAAGGATGGTAAACCGTCTTGTTCCCAGGCTCCAAGCCCCGTACACAGCACAATCTCTGCCTGACGATAACGGTCAATAAACCAGCCGTCATTCTGGTTCCAAATATAATCTACTGGTGAGTTTTGGTAAATGGCATCGTCATTGTAGTAATCGCCGACAAAGAAACGTGCATCGTAAACACCACTGAGAGCAATCACCTTGGTAAAGACATCTGGATGCTGGAGAAAGAAATTGAGTGCATGATAGGCGCCCATCGAGCAACCTGTCGTCATCATGCCATCGAACCATCCTGTCTTGTGCTTGATAAAAGGAATGGCCTCCTCAATCACATAGCGTTCGTAGGCACGATGCATCTCCGCTTGGTCATGACTGTTTTTCCAAGTGGCTAACCAACTCTCACTGTCAACACTGGATAGTGTGAAGAACTGGACACGACCTTCCTCTATAAAGGAAGCACAGGCGTCAATCATGCCAAAATCATAGTATTCGTTGTGACTACCACCTGACGAAGCAAAGACCACAACTGGAATCCCAGCATGTCCATAACGGTTAAGGTACATTTCACGGTTGAGGTGACCACTCCAGTGACTGAGGTTTTCAATATGCATTGGCTTTCTCCTTTCTTAACTTACCATTTCTCTGCAAAAAATCTCAGACAGTCTGGTAAATTCTCCGACCAAGGGATTTCACTATGGATGGCACCAGACTGAACTTTCAAGACAAGATTATCTAAGTGCACCCCACCTGCTATCAAATCATGGTAATATCGAAGAGACGAATCGATATAGGCTTGTTTGATATTACCAGCCATCAGGGTCTTGTCCGTATCATCTGCTTCTTCAGTTCCAACATAGATAAAGATACGCTGGTCAGGCGATAGTTTATGGCGATCGATATAGCGGTTAAAGGCTTCTTGGTGGAGCCAGTTTGCAGATGAAAAGACACCTAGACAACCAATTTGGTCTTGGTATTCCAAACCGATAAACTGGGTAATATTGCCTCCTAGTGACGAGCCAATCATAGCCGTATGCTGGCTGTCAGCTTTAGTACGGTAGGTCTCATCGATAAATGGCTTGACCACCTCCATAACAAACTCGGCATACTCCACGCCCTTACCGCCAAATTGCTGTCCTGGGATAGGAGATTCTTGGAACTTCCAAGCCGCATACTCATTCATCCGCCCCATACCATCATTGTCAATGGCGACGACAATCATGCGACTGATATCAGGATTACGCTTAATAGCTGGGATAATCTTCCATGAATGGCCAATGAAAGACTCCTTGCTATAAAAAACATTTTGCCCGTCATGAAAGTAAACAACAGGATAAGAACGATCCGTGTCTTTCTCATAATCTTTAGGCAGAAGAACACGTACACGGCGTTCCTTACCAGTATAAGGAACCTTAAGTTTGTGTTCTTTCATTTTTAAATAAAAATAGGATTGATTCATTGTCAGAAAACTCTCTATATTCAAAATTTTATCTCATTATATCATAAAAATAGAAAAAAAGTTAGTTTTGCTTCCATTTTTTGGATTAAAAACTAACTTTTTTATTTAATTTTTCTAAATTCTTTTGGATTTTCTGAATTAGAGGAGATTGTCAATCAAGTCATCCACTTCATCTTTTTCAGCTTGAGGTGTAATCTCAGTAATCATGATTCCAGCAACTGCTCTCTCTACTAAGCCCTTAACATCCATCCGTTTTTCATACTGCTCTGCATTTTTAATCTTAGGATTGGTCTTAGGACGGTCAGGTGCAAAAATCGTACAGCAGTCTTCAAAAGGCTGGATAGAAATATCAAAGGTATCGATTGCCTGAGCGATGTCAATGATTTCCAACTTATCCATAGTAACCACGGGACGAATGATTGGAGTGCTGGTCACAGCGTTGATAGTCTGCATGCTTTCCAAGGTCTGGCTAGCTACTTGACCTAGGCTTTCCCCATTGATGATAACTAAACCATTTCGTACCTCACGAATACGATCTGTAATACGCATCATAAAACGTCGTGTCAAGGTCATGAGGTAGGCTTCTGGCGCTTTAGCCTTGATTTCCTCTTGAATCTCTGTAAAAGGAACCTCGATAAACTGGATATTTCCACCAAACTTGGTCAATTTACGGGTCAAATCTTGGGCTTTTTTGAGAGCCCCAGGACTCGTGTAAGGTGGGCTGGCAAAATGAACCGCCTCGATATCTACCCCACGCTTAAGAGCTAGATAACCTGCAACGGGTGAATCAATACCTCCTGACAACATGAGCATCCCCTTACCAGAAGTACCCACTGGCAAACCACCTGCTCCACGAATGGTTTCATAGGAAAGATAAGCGGCTTCCTCACGAATCTCCACCTGAAGAGTGATATCAGGATTTTTCATCTGGGCTTGAATAGTAGGAATTACGTCGAAAACAGCACCACCAAGGGTTTGGTTAAGTTCACGACTGTCCAATTCAAAGCTATGGTCGCTTCGTCTACTAGAGATTTTAAAGGTCATGCCTTCCTTGTAGATGTCCTGCATAATCTCTTGGACAGAAGACTTCAAAACTTCTACAGATTTTTCTACCTTATAAACAGGAGAAAAGTTTTGAATTCCAAAAACTTGTTTGAGCGATTCTGCTACTGCTGTGTAATCTGCTCCATTGAGGTATGCATGGGCACGGTCGCGATCTGCTGTTACCTTAACTTGGGGATAGATAGACAAGACGTCTGAAATATTATTGCGAAGTTTATTGATGAAACGCATACGGTTTTTGCCCTTGGTTGACAGCTCACCGTAGCGAATCATAATTTCTGAATACTGCATAAATGCTCCTATCTTACTTTTCTAGTTTGATTGTAAATCAATTTTAACTTGGTCAAAAACTGCTCGACCTGACTCATATCATTTTCAAGGTCTAGGCTAAGACGCACAGCTGACTGGGCCTTATCTTTATCCACTCCCATGGCAATCAGGGTTCCTGCAGGTTTCCCAGCCTTGGACGAACAAGCAGAGGTCGTTGAGATGAAAATATCATAGTCTTCAAAGGCGTGAACGATGACTTCACCACGAACACCCTTGATTCCAAAAGTCAGAATATGAGGAGCAAAGTCTTCCTCATCTGAAAAGACAAAAATATCTGGATAGTCCAGAAGTGCTTGACGAATCACTGCCTTCATCTGCCCTGTCTTACTAGTAAAGATATCTAGCTTTTCCATAGATAAACGGAGAGCCTTGGCTGTCGCTGCAATTCCTGCCACATTTTCAGTTGTCGAACGGTAATCACGTTCCTGACCACCACCTGTTAAAAGAGGCGTAATCTTCTTGCCAGACTTGATATAGACAAAACCAACACCACGAACTCCGTGGAACTTGTGACCAGAGAAAGTCGCGAAATCCACTCGTTCTGTCAGATACTTTTCAGTCGGAATCTTGGCAAGCGCCTGAACCGCATCAACGTGGAAGGAAATAGTCGGCTTGTCTGCTAACAGTTCTGAAATAGCCCCAATGGGCTGAACAGAACCGATTTCATTGTTCACAGCCATGACGGAAACGAGGGTCGTATCAGGTCTTATCAAATCTGCTAACGCTTCAACATCCACAAATCCTTTGTTATCAACTGGAGCAAAATCCACCTCAAACCCTTGACTTTTCAACCAGAGGGCTGATTCCTTAACTGCTGGATGTTCAATGGCTGATACAATGATGTGCTTACCAAACTGGGCTTTTTCAAAGGCCACACCCTTGATGACCCAGTTATCCCCTTCTGTTCCACCAGAAGTAAAGAAGATTTCCTCACTTTTCTTACCGATTAAATCTGCAATCTGTTGGCGCGAAGCATCTAAGATTCGTGTTGCCTGGTCTCCTAAACGATGGAGGCTAGATGGATTTCCTAAAATTTTTGAAGCGACCTGCATATAAGTTTCAAGTGCTTCAGGATAAGGCTTGGTTGTCGCCGAATTATCAAAGTAGATCATGTTTTCTCACGCTTTCTAAAATCACTCCTTCTATTGTATCACGAAAAGAGACCTGCGACAAGAAAGGGAGGTTTCTCTTTTTTTAAGATTTTTTTAAAGAAATGAGGTATAATAAATCATAATTAAAGGAGAGTATCATGTCTAACTATCGTAGAACTTCAAAACCAAAAACAGAACACATCAAAAAGGGCTTTACTGTCTTTCAAAAAACGATTGCTACCATCGGTAGTATCCTTGGTCTCATCACCGCTACTATTACCATCATGAACGCCATGGATAATAACAAAAACAACAAAAAAGAACCGACGACAACCCAAACAACTGTTGTCAAGGAAATTCAAAAAGAAGCCCCTCAGGAAAATACTAGTCCCAATAAGGAAAATAACACTTCTCAAGAAAAAACACAGCAAGAGGAAACACCAAAAGCTAGCGTCAAGGAAGAGAAAAAAGAAGAGCAGAAAACAGCAACTCAGGACTCTACTACTCCTGCTCCTACTCCAAGTAAACCTGCTACTGAAAATGAAAAACAGTCCAATAGTCCAACTTCGGAAAATAAAACTAATCAATAATCACTAAAATAGCCTCCTTCCAAACTTGGAAAGAAGCTATTTTTTTATTGTTGTAAAACTTTTCTTGGTTTGGTACCTTCAGCTGGACCAATGACACCTGCCATCTCAAGCTCTTCCATGAGACGGGTCGCACGGTTAAATCCAACTGACAAACGACGCTGAATCATAGATGCGCTAGCTTTCTGAGTTTCGATTACCAAAGCCTTGGCTTCTTCAAAAAGCGGATCTCCACCAGTTTCACCATCTGAGAATTCACCTTCATTTTCAGAAACCTCACCTGGATCAAAACTCTCATCGTAGTCCGCATCTGCCTGAGCCTTGATAAAGTTTACGATGCGTTCAACATCATCATCCGAGATAAAGGATCCTTGGAGACGAACTGGATGATTTTCATCAATCGGTTTAAAGAGCATATCTCCTCGACCAAGCAGTTTCTCAGCTCCATTTTCATCTAAAATAGTACGGGAGTCTGTTCCTGATGAAACTGCGAAAGCGACACGAGATGGGACATTGGCCTTGATCAGACCAGAAATGACATCAACGGATGGACGCTGGGTTGCAAGAATCATGTGGATACCTGCAGCACGCGCCTTCTGTCCGAGACGAATGATGGCATCTTCCACTTCCTTGCTGGCCACCATCATGAGGTCAGCCAACTCATCTACAATCACAACAATGAGCGGTAGCGGAATCTGCTTATACTCAGATTGAGTATTAAACTCTTCTACCTTGGCATTAAAGCCTGCAATATTACGGACTCCTACCTTGGCAAAGAGTTCATAACGGTTTTCCATTTCATCCACAACCTTTTGCAGGGCCTTGCTGGCTTTGCGTGGATTGGTCACAACTGGAATCAAGAGGTGGGGAATATCATTGTAAACAGACAACTCAACCATCTTGGGATCGACCATCATAAACTTGACCTGGTCGGGTCTCGCCTTCATGAGGATGCTGGCGATAATGCCGTTAACAGCTACTGACTTCCCTGAACCCGTTGAACCTGCGACGAGTAAGTGGGGCATTTTAGAAAGGTCAAAAGCTCTTGCGGTTCCATTAACCGCCTTTCCTAGAGGAATTTCCAAGAGATTTTCTGCTTTCGTTTGAGATTGTTCCCATAGTTCGCGGAAAGAAACTGTCGCAATCTCAGAGTTAGGTACTTCGATTCCGACTAAGGATTTCCCTGGGATAGGTGCTTCAATCCGGACATCCTTGGCTGCCAAGGCTAGAGCGAGGTCATCTGCTAGATTGGAAATGCGGTTGACCCGTACACCCACTGCTGGCTTGACTTCATACTTGGTTACTGATGGTCCAATTTCAGCCCGTTCAACCGTTACCTTGATACCAAAGCTAGCAAAGGTTTCTTCTAGGATTTTGATATTTTCCCGAACGATTTTCTTCTCTTTAGACTGGTCTTTTGGTTTATCTGGGGCGAAGAGTTGTAAGCTTGGAAGTTTGTATTCAAGGGCTTCCTTGGCTGAAAAATCGACCTGAACATCTTCATCGTCCAATTTTTCTTCTTGTTCAGGGAATTCAAGTTCAGCTTGAGGTAGAATGATTTCTGGTTCCACCCAGTCTTCTTCTGGAAAAGGTGGAGCGTCAAGCACAACATCATCAGTCAGAATTTCACCCGTTTCCATATCAACAGGAGGCAAATCGAGTAAGGCTTTTTCAGCCTCTTCTTGTTCTAATCTAGCCTCTTCCTCAGCCTTTTGACGAGCTTTTTCTTCTTGTTTGACAAAGCGTTCCTCTTTTCGACGCTCATGCCCTTCCCGCCATTTAGCAAAGCCTCTACTGAAAAATTCCGCAATATCGTAAACAGACCAAGGACTGATCAGGAGGGCACCCACTAAAATCAAAATAGAACCAATAAAGTAAGTACCGATATTTGAAAAGAGAAAAGCGGTTGGAATATAAAGAGCGACCCCAATCAAGCCCCCTCCAGCAAAACTGGTCGTTCGAAAACCAGTCAAATCCGTCACAACCTGAGCCATGGTTCCCTTTAGAACAGACTTGTCCAAACCATATTTCCAAACTAAGTAGGCCTCAAAAATCAAGAGCAAGCCAGCAAATATGGTGAAAAAGCCAGATAGGAGCCCTTCCTGTTTTCGTATCCACTTGAAAAAGAAGAGGTAGAGCAGGATGCCAAATATTGCCAGATAAGCTAGGCTCCCCACCAGCAAGCGTATTAAATTGTAAAGGGTGATACCTGCAGCTCCTAATTTAAAAGCTGCGAAAATCAATAAAAGTGCGATTCCCAACGAAATCAACATTCGTTGAATCGCTTCTTTTCTTTCGAGTTCTGCTTTAGACGGTCTTCGTCTTGTTTTACTTGTATTCTTGTTTGCCATTCTTCTATTATACCATATTTCACAGGCATTTCGGAAAGAGAAAAAGACTGCACCAAACGGTACAATCTTTTCATTTTTCTATTTTTTATGCTTGTGGTTTGCGTAGGTAACCATAGACCACACCACTTACAATTGCTCCTACTAAGACAGAAACGAGGTAAAGGAGAGCATTAGAAGTAAGGGCGATAACGAAGATTCCTCCGTGTGGCGCCATGAGTTTGATACCAGTAAGACCAACGAGTCCACCTGCTACTGCTGAACCAAGGATGAAGCTTGGGATCGCACGAGCTGGGTCAGCTGCACCAAACGGAATCGCTCCCTCAGTGATAAATGACAAGCCCATGATGATGTTTGTCAAACCAGAGTTGCGTTCTTCCTTAGTAAATTTGTCTTTAAAGAGAAGAGTGGCAACAAAGATTGCAAGTGGTGGCACCATTCCTCCAGCCATAACTGCTGCCATAGCAACAGAACCACCTGAAGAAACAGTTGCTGCAAGCGTACCTGTACCAAAGACATAGGCAGCTTTGTTAACTGGTCCACCCATGTCAACAGCCATCATTCCACCAAGGACGATACCAAGAAGGACAGCTGAACCGCCTCCAAGACCGCCTAGGAAGTCATTCATAGCAGTGTTGATTGCTGCCATTGGGATGTTAACAGCTAGCATGACAAATCCAGTCAAGATTGTTCCAAGAAGTGGCAAGAGAAGGATTGATTTTGCACCTTCAAGTGAACGAGGAACTTTAACGTATTTCTTGATAGCAAGAACTAAAGCACCTGCGATAAATCCACCAACAAGGGCACCTAGGAAACCAGATGAGACACCTGCAAGAGTTGAAGTTGCTTCACCACCTGCTGCATAAGGGATTTTACCAAAGGCAAAACCTTCTTTAGCAATAGCACCAGCCACAAAACCCGCTACCAAACCTGGTTTTTCAGCGATAGAGTAGGCAACATAACCTGCAAAGACTGGGAGCATCAATCCAAAGGCTGCACCACCAATTTTCATGAACATAGAAGCTAACTCATGGTAAGAACCAAGATTGCCAAGGTTTTCATTTGGAACACCCAAAGCACCGTCAATCAAGAAGGCAAGGGCAATCATAATACCACCGCCAATAACAAATGGCAACATTTGTGATACACCACTCATCAAGTGTTTGTAGAAGGCACCACCAAGGCTTTGTTTTTCGTTAGAGGCTGTTGCAGCTTTGGCTCCATTAGCGGCACGGTAGACTTCAGCATCTCCTGAAAGAGCCAACTTAATCAACTCTTCTGTCTTACGGATACCGTCAGCAACTGGACGATTGATTAATGGTTTACCGTCGAAACGATCCATTTCAACTGCCTTGTCTGCTGCGATAATAACAGCTTTAGCCTTACGGATGTCTTCAGCAGTTAGTTGGTTTCCAACACCGCTAGCACCGTTAGTTTCGACCTTGATACCAACCCCCATTTCAGCAGCCACTTTTTGAAGGGCTTCTTGGGCCATGTAAGTGTGGGCAATACCTGTTGTACAAGCTGTAACAGCTACGATGAAGTCATCAGAGTCATTTGCAGGAGCTTGAGCTGGCTCCTCAGATTTTTCTGAAGCTTGGTCAAAAAGTTCGATAACTTGGTCAGCTGATGTTACTTGACGAAGTTTGTCAGCAAAACCGTCTTTCATCAAGTATTGAGACAATTCTGCCAAGGCTGCCAAGTGAGTATCATTGGCACCTTCTGGAGCTGCAATCATAAAGAAGAGGTCAGTTGATTGTCCATCCAAGCTCTCGTAGTCAACACCCTTGTTTGACTTGGCAAAGAGAACTGTCGCTTCTTTGACAGCAGCATTTTTGCTGTGAGGCATTGCGATACCATCACCCAAACCTGTAGAAGTGAGAGCTTCACGCGCCAAAATTCCTTCTTTAAAGGTTTCAAAATCTGTCACATAACCGTGGTCTGTCAAACTTTTAATCATCTCGTCGATGACAGCTGTTTTTTCAGTTGCTTGCAAATCCAGCAACATAACATCTTTTCTCAATAGGTCTTGAATTTTCATCGTTTTTCTACCTCAACTTTTTCATATGTTTCTTTAATAAATTCTGCTGTTGCCAAGTCATCCGAGAAGGTAGTTGCCGTTCCACAAGCAACTCCCCATTTGAAGGCTTCTACTGCGTCTTTTGATTTGACAAATTCACCTGTGAATCCGGCAACCATAGAATCACCAGCACCAACTGAATTTTTGACTGTTCCCTTGATAGGTTTTGCGAAGTAAGCTCCCTCAGATGTGACAAGAAGGGCACCGTCGCCAGCCATGGAGATAATGACGTTTTGAGCTCCTTTGGCCAGTAACTGACGAGCATAGTTCTCGATTTCATCTAAACTTTCGAGTTTCACTCCAAAGATAGCTCCAAGCTCGTGATTATTTGGTTTGACCAAAAGTGGCTGATAGTCCAAACTATCAATCAAGGTCTGTCCTTCAAAGTCACAAACGACTTGCGCACCAGTCTTGCGTGTCAAGGCAATCAAATCCTTGTAGATAACATTTCCTAGGTTTTTAGCACTCGAACCCGCAAAGACAACCGTATCTTCTGCTGTCAGACTAGATAAAATAGCTTTCAATTCTTCTAGCTGAGCTGGTTCGACATTTGGACCGGTTCCGTTGATTTCTGTTTCTTGGTCTGCTTTGATTTTAACATTGATACGAGTATCTTCTGCCACTTGGACAAAACATGTCTCGATTTCTTCCTCTGCAAGGGTATCTGTGATAAATTTACCAGTAAAGCCTCCGATAAATCCCGTCGCTGTATTTGGTATATCCAAACGTTTCAAGACACGGCTGACATTGATTCCTTTCCCACCAGCAAACTTATCATCACTATCCATTCGATTGACACTACCGACTTGGACTTGGTCCAAACGAACGATATAATCAATAGATGGATTGAGTGTGACTGTATAAATCATACTTCTATTACCTCCGTTTTCTCCTTAATAGCCTGCAAGAGCTCATGCCCTTGACTTGTGATAACAATAGCTCGTTTGAGTGGAGCTACCTTGGCAAAGCAAGTTTGTCCAATCTTAGACGAATCCACCAAGACATAGGTCTGTTTGGCATTCTCCAAAATAGCACGCTTCACAGCCCCCTCCTCCATATCAGGAGTCGTATAATAACCATCGTCCACACCATTCATCCCGATAAAGGCACGGTCAAAGTGCAATTGGTTAATCTGGTTAAGAGCAACGCCCCCGATGCTAGCATCTGTAGCCATCTTGACACTTCCTCCAACCATGACAGTTGGAATCTGCTTTTCAACCAACTGTGCGGCATGGTGAATCGAATTCGTCACAACAGTAATATTCTTATTGACCAATTCATGGATCAAAAAAGCAGTTGTTGTTCCAGCATCAATAAAGATGACATCTTGTTCCTTGATGAGAGAGGCCGCCTTCTGAGCTAGCAACTTCTTCTCTTGAAGGTTTTTGACAGATTTTTCTTGAATGGTTTCTTCTTCCTGCAAGGAATGGGGCAATTCTGCTCCACCATGCACGCGACGAAGCTTGTTTTCCGCTTCCAACTCATCCAAATCTCTTCGAACCGTTGATTCTGACGTTTCTAGCAAACTAACTAATTTTTCTAGAGAAACTACATGATGTTGATTTAACTCCTCTAGAATCAGTTGCTTCCGCTCTGTTTTTAACACTGAATCACCTCCTGTTATCGTTTACACTATTCATTCTATCACACTTTCTTTCAAAGTCAAGCATTTTTTGTCATTTTCTTTCAAAAACTATCATTTTTCTTGTTTCCAGAATTTTTATTGCAAGATAAGAGGCTTTATGGTAGACTATTTGAGTAAGTATTGGAAGATTACTCAAGAGGCTTAAGAGGCCGTGTTGGAAACGCGGTAGGCGTGTAATAGCGTGCGTGGGTTCGAATCCCATGTCTTCCGTTTATTTTAAAAAAGATACCCAAGAAATGTACTGACCCCAAAAAGTTAGACAATTAATTTAAGCAAAGGATTTAGTTCTGTATTGTACAGGGCTAAGTCCTTTT